>DAINRN010000199.1:0-6616 GCA_036741815.1 Acidobacteriota bacterium | reverse complement strand
GAAGAGCGCCGCGGCGACCATGCAGACGACCAGCCACGCCCAGAGCGGTGCCGTGGCGGGCCGCCCCGCCACGCTCAGGACGCCACTCCCAACGCTGCGCGTAACCCCAATTCGACCATCGGGAGTCGCCAGGAAGTTGCCAGCGCTACCGCTGATCCTCGTAAAGTGGTGCGCCCCGGGCGATTCGAACGCCCGACCTACAGATTCGTAGTCTGTTGCTCTATCCAGCTGAGCTAGGGGCGCACTGCGGAAGCCCCATGATAGACGCCGCGGCGCGAGACCGCAAGCGACAGGGCGGTCAGAAGACCGCGGACAGGGCCGCCTTTCCGAGGACGTAGACCGCCCACAGCGCGACTACGCCGACCGCCGCCTGTCCCACCCGGCGGGCGGAGACGGCCGCATAGCCGGCCGACAACAGCGCCAACGCCCAGGCCGAGAGGAGGTCGAGGCTGTCGGCGAGCGAATACATCGCGCGAGGGGCCGAACCCTTGTCGAGCAGGACCGACAGGTTGGCCTGGAGCGCGCTCCGCGGGTCCACGTTCCAGTCCTGTTTCAGGCCCAGGACGAGGAGCGTCAGGGGCAGGGTCACCAGGGCCACCGCCAGGAACGTCCAGGACACGACGGCCAGCGACTGTTTGAAGGAAACGTCGGCGGCGTAGAAGAAGCGGAACACGAAGAGGTAGACGACGGCCACGATCAGGAGCGACAGCGGCGAGAGGACGAGGGGACCCAGCCAGGCCACGAAGGGGAAGATGCGGGCCTGGCGCTCGATGCCTTCCGCGCGCTGCTCCGGCGACATCTGCTCGGCGAACGGCGAGTCCTCGATCTCGGCACGCGCGAACTCACGCGGGTCGAGCTGGTGCAGCCAGACCGCGTTGAAAAGGGCCCCCGCCGCCACGAAAACGAGGAGCGGCGCCCAGAACGACGGCTTCGCCGCGATTGCCGCGAACGTCGCGCCGGGCGCCGTGTAGACGCCGGCCAGGGTGGCGAGGAAGCCGCGCGGGGACCCGGCCCCCGCGGCCTCACTCATAGCGCAGGGCCTCGATGGGGTCGAGGCGCGCGGCTTTCCACGCGGGCCACAGGCCGAAGGTCAGGCCCACCATCATCGAAGTGAGGAAGGCGATCACCACCCAGGCGGGCTGAAGCACGGCGGGGAACGGGGAGAACCAGTCCACGAGCGAGGCCACCAGGCCTCCGATGACGATGCCCAGCACGCCGCCCGCGCCGGTCAGGGTCATGGCCTCGGTCAGGAACTGCCACAGGATGTCGCGCTTGCGCGCGCCCAGGGCCTTGCGCACGCCGATCTCGCGCGTGCGCTCCGTGACCGAGACCAGCATGATGTTCATCACGCCCACCCCGCCCACCACCAGGCCGATGGAGGAGATCGCGATCATCACCACGTAGATCCCGCCCGTGAGCTGGTTGTAGAGGTCGGTCAGGGTGTCCTGCGTGAAGATGGTGAAGTTGTCGGCGTCCCGGAACTTCAGCTTGCGCTGGCGGCGCAGGACCTCGCGGATCGCGTCGGTGGTCTGCTCCATGCCCGCGGCGGAGGCGGCCTTCACGTCCGCCACCAGGAAGTTGAAGAAGGGCTCCCGCTTGCCCGTGGACTCCAGCGGGACCAGGATGTCCTGGTCGCGGTTCAGGCCCAGGAACTTCCCCTTCTTCTCCACCACGCCCACGACACGGAAGCGCAGGCCGTCGATCTGGATCTCCTTGTCCACCGGGTTGACGAAGGGGAAGAGCGTCTCCGCGATCTCCTGCCCGATGACGGCCACGCGCGCGCCGCGGCTGACGTCCGTCGCGGTCAGGAAGCGTCCCCTCTCCACGAAGACGTCGTGCACGGTGGCGAAGGCCTCCGTGGTGCCCAGGAAGTTGGCGCTCTGGACCTTCGCGTTGCCGTACTTGATGGTCTCGAAGCGCAGGATCTCCATGGGCGAGATGTCGCGGCACGTGGCGCAGCGGGTGGCGATGGCCTCGATCTCGCGCTCATTGAGGCCGCGGCGCCGCCGGCGCTGCTCGCCCGTGAGGTTCTCCGTGGGGCCCCAGGGACGGATGAAGATGACCGCCGAGCCGAACCCCTCGATCTGGGTGGCCATGGAGCGGTTGAGCCCCGCCACGATCGAGCTCATGCCGGTCACGGTGGTGATGCCCATGACCACGCCCAGGATGGTGAGGGAGGCGCGCATCTTGTAGGCGCGCAGGGCGGCGAAGCCCATGCCCATGGCCTCGCGGATGCCGAAGAGCACCGGCCAGCGCGCGGCGATGCGGCGGGAGAGGCTCATTCGCTCCGGAGCGCGGCCACGGGATCGAGGGCCGCCGCCCGGCGCGCCGGGTAGACGCCCGCCACCAGGCCCACGAGCGTCGAGACGAGCAGCGCCAGGAGGACGGCCCACAGCCGGATGGGGGCGGTGAAGGTGGTGGCCATGATGCTTCCCAGGAGGCTCGCCAGGCCCCAGGAGGCCAGCGCCGCCCCCAGGAGGCCGAGGAGCCCTCCGAAGACGGAGAGGATCACTGACTCCACCAGGAACTGACGAAGGATGTCGCGCCGGCGCGCGCCCAGGGCCTTGCGCACGCCGATCTCCCGGATGCGCTCGCTCACGGACACGAGCATGATGTTCATGACCACCACGCCCCCCACAATCAGGCTGATGCCCGTGACCACGACCGTCACCACGTAGATCCCGCGGGTGGCGGTCTGCCACAGGTCCATCACGCTCTCCCCCGTCTCGATGTTGAAGTCGTCGGGCTTGGCGAAGCCCAGGTGGCGCCGCGCCCGCATGATCACCCGCGCCTCGTCCTGCGCCTGCTCGAAGACGGCCATGGACTCCGCCTGGCACTGGATGGTCACGGAGGAGTGCGCGCCGTAGACCTTGCGGAAGTAGGTGATGGGCACCCACATGAAGTTGTCCTGGCTCTCGCCGAAGACCGCCCCTTTCTTCTCCGCCACGCCGACGATGCGCACGGTCTGGTTCCCCAGGCGCACCTCCTTGCCCAGTGGCTCCATTCCTCCCGGAAAGAACGCGTCCACCAGGTCCTGACCCACCACTGCCACCGGCTGGCCGCGGTCGACGTCGTCCTGCACGAGGGGGCGCCCTGCCGTGAGCTCGCGGATGGCGCCGATCCGCTGCACGTTCTCCGTGATCCCCGTGACCATCACCCCGGCCTGCGTGGTGCGGCCGTACTTGATGTCGCGGCCCGTCAGGAGCATCCCCCCCACCTCGGAGCAGGAGTGGCAGCCCGCGCGGACGGCGGCCAGGTCGGCCATGGTGATGTCCCGACGCCGCATCATCTCCAGGAACTGGTCGCGGCTGGTGATGATGTCCGGCATCTTCTGGACGGCGAAGGCATTGCTGCCCAGCTGCAGGACCTTGTCCGCGATGTAGCGGTCCAGCCCCTCGGTGATGGCCACCACCGCGATCACGGAGGAGACGCCGATCAGGATCCCGAGGACGGTGAGGAACGAGCGCAGCTTGTTCGCCCGCAGGGAGGACAGGGCGATGCGCGCGGCCTCGGAGAAGGGCACCTAGGCCCTCGGGGCGTTCTGGGTGTCGCTCTCGATCTGACCGTCGCGGATGTGGATGGTGCGCCGCGAGTGCTCGGCGATGTCGCGCTCGTGGGTCACGAGGATGATCGTGTGGCCGTCCTGGTGCAGGCGGTCGAAGAGCCGCATGATCTCCTCGCCGGTCTGGGAGTCGAGGTTGCCGGTGGGCTCGTCGGCGAGCAGTATCGAGGGGCCCATGACCAACGCGCGCGCGATGGCCACGCGCTGGCGCTGGCCGCCGGACAGCTCGTTGGGGCGGTGGCTCACGCGGTCGGCCAGGTCCACCATCTCCAGGGCCCGCCGGGCCCGGGCCAGCCGCTCCTCCTTGCCCACGCCCGCGTAGACGAGCGGCAGCTCCACGTTGTGCAGCGCGGTGGCCCGCGGCAGCAGGTTGAAGGTCTGGAAGACGAAACCGATCTCGCGGTTGCGCACCGCGGCCAGCTCGTCGTCGTTCATCTGCGAGACCAACTTGCCGCGCAGGACGTACGTCCCGCGGCTGGGCGTGTCCAGGCAGCCCACGAGGTTCATCAGGGTGGATTTGCCCGAGCCCGACGGGCCCATGACCGCCACGTACTCCCCGGCCCGGATGGTGAAGCTCACGCCGCGCAGGGCGTGGATCTCCTCCGCGCCCATGGCGTAGGTTCGCCACAGGTCGCGCGCCTCGATCAGGCTGCCGTTGACGGCGACGGGCTCGGCGCTCACGGCTTCTCCTTCGGCTGCTCGACCTTTATCTTCGCCTTGTCCTTGAGGGTGCGGAGGGTCTTGTAGGACCCGACCACGATCTCGTCGCCGGGCGCGAGGCCCTCGGCGATCTCGATGTCCGTGTCCCCGATGATCCCCGTCTTCACACCCTTGAACTGGGCCAGTCCCTTGCTCACCACGAACACGCCCTCCTTCTCCTCGCCCTTCGCCCTGGGCGCCGCCGGCTCGCCCTCCGCTGCCTGGAGGCCGCCCGGGTCGATGACCGCGCCCGTTCGGTTCACCTCGCGGACCACGACGGCCTGGATGGGCGCGGCCAGGACGTTCTTCTTCTCCGCGGTCGTGATGTCGGCGGTGGCGTTCAGGCCCGGCCGCAGGGCGGCGGGCGGGGCCAGGAGCGTCACCGTGACCTTGAAGTCCTTCGCCTGGTTGCCCGTGCTCGCCGCGGCGGCCGTGGGCGCGCCCTGCCCCAGGCCGCGCGGGATGGCCGAGGAGCCGATCTCCGTCACCGTGCCCTTGATCTTGACTCCCTCCAGCGCGTCCACTCTCACCTCCGCCGGCTGCCCCAGGGTCACGTTCCGGATGTCGGTCTCGTCCACCATGACCTCGACCTCCATGACCGACAAGTCGGCCACGGTCATGATCACCGTGGGCGAGAAGCTCTGGGCCCCGATGACCACCTCCCCCTCCTCCTTCTGGAGGTTGGTGATCACGCCGTCCATGGGCGACACGACCGTGGTCTTCTCGAGGTCGTCGCGGTCGCTGGCCACCGCCGCCGCCTGCTGGAGGATCCGGCGCCTCTGCGCCTCGACCATGGCCCGCGCCACCTTCAGCTCGGCGTCGGCCTGGTCGAAGGCGGAGTCGGAGACGAGCTTCTGGTCGTGCATGCTGCGGGTACGCTCGAAGGCCAGGCGGGCCGCCTCGAGGTCAGCCTCCGCGCGGTCCAGTTCCGCCCGGGCCGCCTCCAGGCCCGCCTCCGACTGGCGCGTCCCCGCCTCGATCCGCGTGGAGTCGATCTTGGCCAGGACCTGACCCCGCCGGACGCTCTCCCCCTCCTTCACCAGGAGGAGCACGATCCGCCCGGACACGTTGGCGCTGATGTTGACGAACTTCTTGGGCTTGACCTCGCCGGAGGCGGAGACCTTGGAGACGAGGTCCCGCCGCTCCGCCTTCTCGGTCTGGACGGGGACCTTGCTCTTCCGGTCGTGGATGACGCTGCCCGCGACCACGCCCGCGAGGACCAGGGCCGCGGCGACGCCGGCGATGATCCGCTTCTTCCTCGACGTCATCACGCTCCTCGGCCCATCAAGGGAAGTACGTGGACGGGCCCCCAAAGTTTCCCGGGGGCCAAGGGGTCGCCACGCCGCCAGCGGTGCTAAGATACGTCACTTTTCGCGCTTGGACATCCACCCCGGGAGGCCTCGTGGAACCCCCCCGAATACTCATCGCCGACGACAGTCCGCTCGTCCTGCGGATGATCGAGAAGATGATGACGGAGGCCGGGCTGCAGGTGGTCACCGCCAGGGACGGCCTGGAGGCCCTGGAGAAGGTGGTGACCCAGGACGTCCACCTCGTGATCCTCGACGTGATGATGCCGCGGATGAACGGCTACCAGGCCTGCCGGTTGCTGAAAACGGAGCCCAGCACGGCGTCGATCCCCGTGGTGATCCTCACCAGCAAGGACCAGGAAGGGGACCGATTCTGGGGCCTGGAGATCGGCGCCGACTACTACATCACCAAGGACTCGGACCCCCACCGGATCCTGGACCTCGTGAAGAACATCCTGGCCGCGGAGGGCGAAGCCCGGCCGCGGCGCGCGGAGGGCCGCCCCAGCAGCCTCGACATCCTCTCCCACGTGAACGACCTGCTCGACCGGAAGCTCTACGAGGCCACCATCCTTTCCGAGATCGGACGGGTGGCGCGGGGCATCGTCCAGTTCGACGAGACCTTCGCCTCCGTCATGAGCCTCGTGGGGCGGGTGGCGGATTTCGCGGTCGGGGGCATGGCCTTCGTCGAGGAAGACGACCTGGAGATGGTGCTGTTCCAGCGCCGCCCCGCGGCCGCGGCCGTGGTGGACGAGGTCAAGGCCCGGCTCATGGACGCGGTCGTCCGTGAGCGCGCCGGGGCGTCCTTCGCGGGCGTGCAGACGCGGCTGCTCACCGCGTCCGGCGGGCCGACGGGCGCGGAGGAGAAGGCCGCAGACGGCTTCGCCTCCTATCCGGTCAGCACCAACAACCGGCTGAGCGCGATCCTGGCCGTGGCGGGCCGCCGCGTGGCGCGCATGACCACGGGCCACGAGGGCTTCCTGGGCCAGGTCGCCAACCAGGCCTACATCGTGATGGAGAACTCGCGCCTCTTCGAGCGCGTCAAGAACCT
>DAINRN010000198.1:3658-6672 GCA_036741815.1 Acidobacteriota bacterium | reverse complement strand
CGAGGAGGACTGCCGCACCACCAACGGCATCGACCACCGCGCCGTGCGCCTGGCCGTGGTGATCCAGGAGATGATCGAGGCCGAGGTGGCGGGCGTCCTGTTCACGGCCAACCCCGTGACCGGCCGCCGCCGCCAGGCGGTCATCGACGCCAGCCCCGGCCTGGGCGAGGCCGTGGTCTCGGGCGCCGTCAACCCCGACCATTTCGTGGTCGACACCGCGAGCGGCGAGATCCTCGAGCGGCGCGCGGGCGACAAGCGGCTCGAGGTCCGTCCCGTCCCCGGCGGCGGCACCCGCCACGTCGAGAAGGCGGCGGGGGCGGACAGGTTCTGCATCGACGACGCGCAGGTCCGCGCGCTGGCCGCGCTCGGGGACCGGGTCGAGGCCCACTACCACGCGCCGCAGGACACGGAGTGGGCCATCGACGCCGCCGGGCGCCTCTGGCTGACGCAGGCCCGGCCCATCACCACGCTGTTCCCCATCCCGGAGCGGCCGCGGCCGAAGGAGACGCCGGGGCCCGAGCCCCCGCCGGGCGAGCTGCGCGTCTATTTCTGCTTCAGCGTCGCCCAGGGCCTGTACCGGCCGATCACGCCCATGGGCCTGGCCGCCTTCCGGCTGCTGAGCGCGGCCGCTGCCCGCTTCCTCGGGTACCCGGTCGAGGACCCGCTGCTCGGATCCCACGTCTACACGGAAGCCGCGCAGCGGCTGTTCGTCGATCTGACGGGCACGCTGCGCAGCCGCGTCGGCCGCGCGCTCTTCCCGCGAGTCCTCGACTTCATGGAGGCCCGGTCCGCGGCCATCCTGCGCGGCCTGCTGTCCGACCCGCGGCTGTCCCTGACGGTCCGATCCCCGTTCCCCGCCATGCGGCGCGCGCTGCGCATCGCGGCGCGGTACACCGTGCCCGTCACCGTCGCCCAGGCGCTCCTGCGCCCGGCCGCGGCCCGGGCGCGGGCCGAGCGGATCGGAACCGAGATGGCCGCGCGTCTGGTCCTGCCGGGGACGGCCACCGCCACCGAGCGCCTCGACCACGTCGAGCGGGCGCTGGGCCGCGAGATCATCACCATGGGACCGAATCTCGTGCCCGCCGCGGGAGTCGGCCTCGGCATGCTCGGCGTCGCCGGCCGCCTGCTCGGCGAGGACGCCACCGCCGCCGAGCTGCAGACCGTGCTGCGCGGCCTTCCCCACAACGTCACCACCGTGATGGACCTCGAGTTGTGGCACCTGGCCAGCACGATCCGCGGCGACGAGGCGGCGGCGAGCCGTTTCCGCGGTGAGACGGCCGTGGACCTGGCGCGGGCCTTCCTTGCGGGCACCTTGCCCGCGACGGCCCAGCGGGGAGTGTCGGACTTCCTCCGCCGCTACGGCCACCGCGCGGTGGCCGAGATCGACGTCGGCCTGCCCCGCTGGTCCGACGACCCGGCCCACGTCCTGGGCGTGCTCGCGAACTACCTGCGCCTCGAGGACCCGGAGCTGGCGCCTGACGCCGTCTTCGCCCGCGGCGCGGAGGAGGCGGAGCGCACGATCGAGACCCTGGTGGCCCGCGCCCGACAGCGGGGCGCCCTGCGCGCCCGCCTGGTGCGCTTCGCGCTCCATCGCGCGCGGCAGCTCGCGGGCCTGCGCGAGGTCCCCAAGTACTACCTGGTCCTGGCCCTGGGCGCGATACGCGGCGAGCTGTCCCGCGTCGGCGCCGAGCTCGCGCGCCGCGGGACGATCGACGACGACGACGACGTCTTCTTCATGGACCTCGTCGAGGCGCGGGCGGCCCTCCAGGGCGGCGACCTGCGCGGCCTCGTGGCCGCGCGGCGCCAGGCCTACGAGGCCGAGCTGCGCCGCCGCCACGTCCCCAACGTCATCCTCTCCGACGGCACGGAGCCGGAGGTCGCGACGCTCGCGGCCAGGGCGCGCGACGGCGCCCTCGTGGGCACGGCGGCGTCCGCCGGGGCGGTCACCGGCATCGCGCGCGTGATCCTGGACCCGGTGGGCGCGCACCTCGAGCCCGGCGAGATCCTGGTGGCGCCGTCCACCGACCCGGGATGGACGCCGCTCTTCCTCACCGCCGGCGGCCTCGTGATGGAGATGGGCGGCGCCAACTCCCACGGCGCCGTGGTGGCCCGCGAGTACGGCATCCCCGCGGTTGTGGGCGTCGCGCAAGCCACGCGCCACATCCAGACCGGCCAGCGTGTCACCGTGGACGGCACGGCCGGCGTCGTGGTGCCCGGAGCCGCTCCTTCCTCACGCCAGATTTGACGCACCACGCGCCCGACCCGAAGAGACACGAAGCAGAACGGGTGGTGACGGGATAAAGGCGCGGTCTCCCCTGGCGACGTACCCTCCGGCTGCGGCCCCCTTGTTGTCCATATTATTCTGAATGATCCGATCATTCACGACCCGATACGGCATGACGCAATGCTAAACACGGTTATGGAGAATCACTTTCCATCCCACCTTTCGGATGACCAGCTCACGGCAGAAGTGAACCGCCTGGCGCGCAGCGAGCGGGAGGCGACCGCCGCGCTCGTCGCCCACCTGGTGGAGTTCGATTCCCGTCGGCTGTACCTGGGCGCCGGATGCCGGTCCCTCTTTGCCTACTGCACCGAGGTCCTCCACCGCTCCGAGCACGGGACCTACAACCGGATCGAGGCGGGCCGCGCGGTCCTGCAGTTTCCGGCGATCCTCGAGATGCTGCGGGACGGATCGTTGAACCTGGCCACGGTCCGGCTCCTGGCGCCGCACCTCACGAGCCAGAACCACCGCGAGCTGCTGGCGGCCGCCCATCGGCTCAGTAAGCGCGAGGTTGAGGCGCTGGTTGCGCGGCTCTTCCCGCAGCCGGCCATTCCCACCCTCGTGCGGAAGCTGCCGGTTCGCACGGAAGCAGCGCGCGGCTTGGCGGGGGCGGCCGTCGGGGCTCTCGAGCCTGTACCGGGGCAAGCCGATCCGGCGCCAGAGGGCTTGGGCTCGCCGCAGTACTCGTCGGCGGGGGTTGGGCCCGAATACAGTCCGGTTACACCTGTTCAGG
>DAINRN010000198.1:0-3648 GCA_036741815.1 Acidobacteriota bacterium | reverse complement strand
ATCCCCGCACCCCTACGGCCATCCATCCGGCCAACGGTCACGCCGCTGGCGGCCGACCGGTACCAGATCCGCTTCACGGCGAGCGCGGAGACGTATCAGAAGCTCCGTCAGGCCCAGGAGCTGCTCGGGCACTCCGTCCCGAGCGGCGACGTGGCCGTCGTCGTGGACCGTGCGCTCTCGGCCCTGATCGCCCAGATCGCCCGCCAGAAGCTCGCCGCCACCGATCGGCCCCGGTCGGGGCGGCGGACATCGCCGGGATCTCGCCACATCCCTGCGGAGGTGCGGCGGAGCGCCTGGCGGCGAGACGGAGGCCGATGTGCCTTCGTCGCGGCCGGTGGGCGGCGGTGCTCGGCGCGCAAACCGTTGGAGTTCCATCACGTCCACCCCTACGCCGCCGGCGGCGACGCCACCGTCGGGAACATCGAGCTACGGTGCCGGAGCCACAACGCTTACGAGGCCGAGCTCTTCTACGCCGCGAATCCGCACGATGGTCCCCACGGCATCGTCCAGCCCCACGGTGACCGACACGGCATCGTTCGCGAGCCGGCGGGGACCTACGGGCGGGCTCTGGGACCACGGCGACTGGCGGCCCTGACGGAGGAACAACTCGCCCCGGGGCGAGTTCACGCGAGGCCAGACCGTGATCCCCATGACGTCGGAGCAAGGTATCCGCCCGCGGCCTTTGGTAGTGGTCAAGACGTTTGGGTAGTTGGTCAAGGCCTTGGGTAGTGGCACAGCGTCGCCCATTACCGGCCTTGGGTCCTGACCCAAGCCGCCCGCTTTCTGGGTAAAAGACCTTACCCCACCATTGGCTTTCGGCGGGTGGGTCAGAAAGGCACCCATTACCGCGCGGCGCGATCTTGCGCGCGTTCCGCGCGCCGATGTATAAAGGGGGGTTCCTTCCGTGGCCCGCTAGCTCAATGGTAGAGCAAGAGACTCTTAATCTCTGGGTTCAAGGTTCGAGTCCTTGGCGGGTCACCAACACGATGGCGACGTCTCCACGCTGAAGACCCGTCGGCTCGGGGCCGCTCTCGTCCTCCTCGCCGCTTCGCTCGGCGCGGGCTGCGCCACCGCGCACAACTACCTCGAGCCGGACGCTCCCCGCTACGTTGGTGGTCCGAACGACGCGCGTCGCGCTCCGGAGCCGGACGGCCCCCTGCGCGTCGTGACGTTCAACGTGGAGTACGCGCGGCGGATCACCGAGGCCATCGCCGCCCTGCGCGCGAATCCGCTGCGCGGTGCCGACGTGGTCGCGCTGCAGGAGATGGACGCTCCCGGGGCGGCGGCCATCGCGGAGGCGCTGGGCATGAACTACGTCTACTACCCGGCCTCGGTGCATCCCAAGACGGGGCGGGACTTCGGCAACGCCGTGCTCTCGCCGTGGCCGATCGAGGAGAGCCACAAGGTCCTGCTGCCCGGCCGCGCGCGCGTCAGCCACAACGCCCGCGCCGCGGTGGCGGCCGTGGTGCGGGTCGGCGGCCGGCGCATCGCCGTGTACTCCGTCCACCTGACATCGCCCTGGGGCATGGGAGGCGGCGGCCGTGGCAAGCAGGCGGAGGCCGTGCTGGCCGACGCGGAGAAGAGCGCCATTCCCGTCGTCGTGGCGGGCGACTTCAACAGCTCCGGGATCGGAAAGCGCTTCCGGGCACGCGGGTTCGACTGGCCCACGGAGAAGATCGGACACTCGGTCGGCCCCTTCTCGTTCGACCACGTGTTCTTGCGCGGCTTCTCCACCTGGCCAAAGACGATCGCGGGGGTGGCGAAGGGTGGCCCGCGGGCCAGCGATCACTGGCCGGTGTGGACGCTCGTCCCGCGTCCCCCTTCCTGACCGCGGCGCAGCCGCGGACGGGCGGTCAGGGCGTGGGCGGCGGCGCGGGCGACGGCGCGGGCGGGTAGCTGCGCAGGATCAGGCTCACCGTGGAGCGGATCAGCTCCTCGTCGAGGGCGCCCGAGCGGAAGACCTTGGTCGTGGTCCCGCGCCACAGGCGCGTGTCGGTGTCGCCCCGGTACAGCTCGATGATCAGCGTGCCCTCGGCCATCTTCTCGATGTCCACCGAAGTGCGGAGGTCGTTGACCATGTACGGGCTCTCCGACTGCCGGCCCGCCCCGCGAAGGTGCTTGTCGAGGCTGGCGTAGAAGCGCACCCGGACGTCGGCGGTGCCTTCCGTGGCCTTCTTCAGGCCCTTCTTCTCCAGCTCGCGCTCGATGGCGGTGACCAGGGCCATGTTGTGCGCCGCATTGGGCAGGGGATCCTGGCCCTCCTTCCACTGGAACGTGCGGAAGGCCGTGAAGTCCGTGCCGTGGTCGTAGTCGATCTCCGCCTTGGGCAGCTTGAGGGCCTGGGCGAGGGCCGGTACCCCCGCGGCCATCAGGGCGGCCGCGCAGAAGCCGGCCGCCGCTGCGGACACCCGCGACCTTCGCGCCTCGTTCAGGGGTGACATGAGCGCCTCCCGCGTCGGTCACGATACGGCAGACCGGGGGCGCGCGTCCATTGGACCCGGCCCGGAGCGGCATGGGACCAAGGTCCCATAGACTCCGGGCACCCCCGGACGCGCCAACGGGTCTATCATTCCGGGCGTGCCAGGCGAGACTCTCCCGGAGGGTGGCCGCGTCTTCCTCGTAGACGACGACGCCTCCGTGCGCCGTGCCCTCACGCGCCTGCTCAAGGCGGGCGGCCTGGACGTGGAGAGCTTCCCCTCGGCGGACGCCCTCCTCGCCGCCCTCGAGACCCAGGAGCCCTCCTGCGTTGTGGCCGACCTTCGCATGCCCGGCCTGAGCGGGCTCGACCTCCAGGACGAGCTGGCCCGCCGCGGCGTGGACCTGCCCCTCCTCTTCATCAGCGGCCGCGCGGACGTGACCAGCAGCGTGCGCGCGATGAGGGGCGGCGCCGTCGACTTCCTGGAGAAGCCCGTCTCGGACACGGACCTCCTTCGCGCGGTCACGCGAGCCCTGGTCCGCAACCGCGAGCAGCAGGCGGCGCGGCGCGAGCGGGACACGCTCCAGGCGCGCCTGGGGCGACTGACGCCGCGGGAGCGGGAGGTGTTCGTCCTGGTGGCCTCCGGGCTCCTCAACAAGCAGGTGGGCAGCCAGCTCGGCACGACCGAGAAGACGATCAAGGTCCACCGGGCGCGGGTCATGGAGAAGATGGAGGCCCGATCCCTGGCCGACCTGGTGCGCATGGCGGAGCGCCTCGGAATCAGGAGCCCGCCGCCCCCGCAGTAGCTCGCTACTCGAAACAGTGAACGAGCAGGGCGCGGCCGTTGCCCGACTTGTTCCCCGGCTTGCACGACTCGCCCGACGCGGCGCAGCACCAGCACGCCTCGAGCACTTCGGCAACACCGCCCGCGGGAATGACGGACTCGGTGACGGGGCCGGCATCGGGGGTCCCGCAGACCCCGTCCACGGCGGCCGCGCTGCGCACGGTCACGCGCGCTCCCGTGGTGTTCACGTACTGCGGACGCGGCGCGGAGCCGGGAAAGGCGAGCGCGGTCACCCTCTTCTCGTTGGTTGCGATCTGCCGGTAGATGACGATCATCCGATCGCCGGGCTTGAACCTGGCCGCCTCGGCCACCACCTCCGGAGTGAAGCGCCAGGCCATCCTCTCGCCGGAGTCCGTGGTCATGGCCACGCCGTTCAGCGTCTTGTCGA
>DAINRN010000197.1:684-6689 GCA_036741815.1 Acidobacteriota bacterium | reverse complement strand
CGCAGGGCGTCCGCGCCGATGGTGTAGCGCTCGATGTAGTCGCCGTCCTCCAGCCCGTCGCGGAAGACGACGTGCATGACGCCCAGGGCCAGGGCGCCGTCGGTGCCGGGCAGCAGGGCCAGGTGCTGGTCGGCCATCTCCGCCGTGCGGGAGCGGTAGGGATCCACCGCGACGAGCCTGGCCCCGCGCCTCCGCGCCTCCTCGATGAGCGGCCACAGGTGGACGTTGGAGCTCACGATGTTGGCGCCCCAGGCCACGATGAAACGGGCGTTCACGATGGCCTCGGGATCGAAGCCCATGCTCTTGCCGATGGTGGCCTTCAAGCCGGCGGCGCCCGCGCTGGCGCAGATCGTCCGATCGAGGAGGCTGGCGCCCAGGGCGTGGAAGAAGCGGCGGTCCATGCTGCCGTAGGACAGCAGGCCCATGTTGCCGGCGTAGGAATAGGGAAGGATGGCCTGCGGGCCGTGATCGGCGATGACCGAGCGGAAGCGCGCGGCGATCTCGTCCAGGGCCTCGTCCCAGGAGATGCGCGCGAAGCGGCCCTCCCCCTTCTTCCCCACGCGGCGCAGCGGGTGCAGGACGCGGTCGGGGCTGTAGACGCGCTCGAGGTAGCGGTTCACCTTCGCGCAGAGGAAGCCCTGGGTGAAGCGGTGGTCGGGGTCGCCGCCGATGGCCACGGCCCTTCCGTCCTCGACCGCGACCGTCATCACGCACGTGTCCGGGCAATCGTGGGGGCACACGACCTTCAGCGTGCGCCGATCGTGGACGGCGGTGCTCACGCCTCGATCCCCTCGCGGATCGGGCGGGGCCGGCCCCGCTCGTCAATCGCCACCATCACCACCTCGGCCTCGGTGACCTTCACCTTCTCGCCCCGGCCCGCGCCCCAGCGTTCCGCCTCCACGCTCACCTTGACCGTGACCGACGTCCGGCCGATGCGGACGGTCTCGGTGAAGAAGCTGACGATGTCGCCCAGGAAGACGGGCTCGTGGAACTCCACCTCGCGCATGGCCTTGGTCACGTAGCGGTGGGGCCCCGCCTTGCGCGCCTCCACACCAGAGGCCATGTCCACGTACGAGAGGATCACCCCGCCGTGGATCGTGCCGAGGGGGTTGGTGTCCTTCGGCAGCATGATGACTTTAATGGCCGGAATCCTCTCAGGCACGCCTGTTTTATACCACCGGGCTGGCCAGGACCGGCTTTGAGGGACCGGCGGGAATGCTCGACAAGAGACACGGAGGCGCCCGGAAACGCGAGGCGCCTCCGTGTCAGTTCACCTCGAGCGACCGCTGGAGCTCCGGCGGCAACGTCCGCAGAATGGCAACGACGCGCCGCTGGCCTTCCTCCCCACGGACGAGCGAAGCCCGGGACAGCTCCGCGCCGGTCGCCCTCCAGGCCCGATGGCGGTCGTCGAGGCCGCGCAGGGGCGTGCCGTCGAGCGGCTCGCGGGCCACCCGCTCGAGGAAGGCCGTCACCCGGCCCGAGGCCGGCACGGCCTGGTCGCGAGCGGCATGGGCGGCCGCGCTCAGCAGCTCGACCCAGGGCGCGCCGTCCCGGTTTCGCGGGGCTCCCGCGACCCAAGGCATCTCCCGCTTCAGGGGGCCGACGAGGAAGAGCCACATCCCCGCGGGATCCTGGAGGAAGGGGTTCCCCTCGCCCGACCTTGCCAGGGCCAGGACGCGCGCGTCGACGGCGTCCGGCTCCAGCGCGCGAGAGCCGACGTGGCCGACGAGGGCGAGCGTCGCCTCGTCAGGATCGAAGTTTCCCCGCCAGAGGGTGGCCGTGGGGAACACCTCGAGAAAGGTCCGGACCACGATCGCGAGCTGGTCCGGCGAGAGCTGATAGAGGGGCAGCCACTGGCAGAAGATGCCGTCGGCGCGGAGCGCGCGGCGGACCGATTCGAAGTGCTCCTGGGTGTAGAGGGGCGCCTCCGCCGGCCGCCAGGGCACGAGAAGGTCACCGACGACGACGTCGAAGGCGCCGGGGGTCGAGGCGAGGTAGTTGCGGCCATCGTCGATCACGACCTCGACCCGCGGATCGTCCACGACGCGCCCGTTGAAGTCCGCGAAATCGACCTGTGCCGCCGCCGCCACCTCCGGCACGATCTCCAGGGCCACGATGGAGCCCGTCGGATGGAGCAGCGCCGCGCCGGCGGTAATGCCCGTCCCCATCCCCACGAACGCCACGCGCCGGGCGGAGGGATGGAGCAACAGCGGTAGGTGGGCCTGCCAGCGCTCCTCCTCGGCGGCCGCCGTCCCGCCCAGGACGTAGGAGTTGTTGACGGTGATCCAGCGGTCGTGGGCGTTGGCGATCACCGCCGTCGTGCCGTGCGTGCCTTCACGGACCGATACCAGGCGCTGGCCCGCCGCGGCCTGCACGCGGACAGGGGGGACGTCCGCGGCGCCGAGCAGCAGGCCCGTGGCCAGAACGCCGCCGGCCAGGGCCGCGTGTGCGCGAGGGAGGCCCGTCCAGGCCCCCGCCGCGGCGAGCATCCCGCCGAGGAGGACCAGGCTCCCCCACAGGCCGAGCAGCGGACCCATCAGGAAGGTCGCGAGCACCGGCCCGGCCATGGCCCCGAGCGTGTTGGCGGCGAGGACCCGGCCAACGAGCGGGCCTGCCGATTCACGTTCGCTTCCCGCCATCTCGATCACGAGCGGTAGCGCCATGCCCAGGCCGAGGCTGGCCGGGAGCATGGTGACGAGGGCCAGGACCAGCAGGCGTCCCAAAGTGGAGGGCCAGCCCTGCGCCCCGACGTAGGTGAGGCCGTCGGTCAGGGCAGCAAAGACGCGCGGCGAGGCCACGACCAGGAGGCCGGCGATGCACCAGGCCGCGCCCAGCAGGGCCCGCGGCGGCCGGCCCCTCCGAAGCTCACGGCGGGCCCCGGCCACCCCGGCCGTCAGCCCGAGCAGGAACACGAACAGGACCACCGCGAACGAGTACAGCGAGTTCTCGTGGACGAGCGAGAACATGCGGATCCAGAGGGTTTGGAGGGCGAGGGTGGACAGGCCGGACATGAATGACAACGCAAGGACAAGGGACGGTACTGAAACGCTCGGCGGCGCGGCGGGCGGGACGGCACGCGCCGCCTCGTGAGCGGACCAGCCGAAAAAGCAAGCAACGCCGCCAACGATCAGGCTTCCCGAGATCGCGACGGCGTAGCTCGTGCTGAGGCCGAGGCGGGGAAGGAGGACGAAGGGCACGGCAAGGGTCCCGAGCGCGGCGCCCGCCAGGTTGATGGCGTACAGGCCGCCGACCGGAAGTCCAAGACGCTTGCCCGTGGGGACGACCGCCTCGCCCAGCGCGGGCAACGTGCCGCCCATGCAGAACGTGGGGATCCCGATCGCGGCCACGGCCAGCAGCAGCTTCACCAGCGCGAAGCCCGCGGGAAGGGAGGCGAGCCTGACATGGACGACCGGGTACACGTGACGGTACAGATCGAGGATCGGAGGGACGAGCAGCGCGCCGAGGCCCACACCGATCTCGAGGAGGCCGAAGGCCAACAGGGGGCGGCGCCATCGCTGGGAGCGCTCACCCAGCGCGAGGCTGCCCAGCGCGAGCCCCAGGAAGAACCCCGAAAGCGTCGCGGCCGTGGCCAGGGTGGTCGCCCCGAAGAGGGTCGTGAGCCACCTCATCCACAGCACTTCGTAGACGAGGCCGAGGGCGCCGGATGCGAAGAAGAGGAGGGAGAGGACAGGGAGGCCCGCCGGCCCGTCAGGGGGCCTCCCTGTCTGGGTCAGAACCGGTGCGATAGCGCGACGATCACGGCGACGTCCGCGAAGGCAGCGTCGCCGTTCTGGAACTCGCCCGTCTCCTCGGTCTCGAGCTTGTCCGCGTAGTTCTGGCTGCGCACGCGACGGATCGCGATGGGGACGTTCAGCGAGAGGGCGTTCCCCTTCCACATATAGGTCACGCCCGGGTCGAGCCCCAGCGTGTATCCCGGACGCCGGCGGCCCCGGTCACCGCCGATGAGGTCCGAAGAGGGCGTGCCCTCCAGACGCAAGCCGAGATTCACGCCCAGCCACTTCAGGGACGTGGCCACGCCCACTCGGGCCACGTACTGGTCCGCGATCGACAGCAAATGGTTCTCCGCCCCCGAGGTATCGACGGGCGCGGACGGGCCGTTTCGGTTGAAGTCGTTCGTCTCCTGCGGGTTCATGAGGTAGGCGCCCGAGGCGAAGGCCATGAACCTTCCGAAGCCCTTGAAGGCCTGGACCTCCGTGATGATGCCGAAGCCTCCATCGCCCGGTTGGATGGACTGGTCCACCGGACGGACCTGGGTGATCCGGGTCCCGTCCTCGGTCACGCGGACGAGGAAATCGTCCTCCGCACGGTCGTTGCCGGTCGGTAGCTTGAACCCGAGGCCGACGGACAGGTTCTGCTCGTGGTTCTTGTGGGGGTCGCCCAGCCAGTAACGGCCCGTGAACGCGAGGTCACTGATCCCGTTAGCCTCGGTCGCGAACGTCGGCCGGCTGCCGGCCCACGGGCTGCGGCGAAGCGCCTGGAAGTAAGGCAGGTCCGCCGAGAGGCTCAAGCGATCCGTCAGACCATAGGTGACCCCGAGGATGGGCTGGTGGACGTGATTGATGACGTTCGTGCCGGCGCGGTCGCTCTCGGCGGTGCCATTGGCCACGTTCTCGGCGTTCTGCTCCACGCTGCCCACGAAGTGCCGGAAGGACCGGAAGTGCCGGTAGCCGAAATTCGCCTGCCATTTGCCTTTCGGCAGGTTGTAGGACTGATGCTCCCCGTCCTCACCGTTAGCGTGCGTGCCATCCACGGGCACGCCCATGCGTGTCGCCGTTCAACCCTGGGCGAACGCCTCCCTCGGTGCAAGACTCGAGATGATCGCCGCGGCCGCGACGATCAAAGCAACCCGAACCGTCTTCCCCATCTGGGCACACTCCTTTTCCGCGCACTGGCGGGCTCGCGCGGCTGACCCTCTTGCAATCGGCACGCCTCCGCACCCGCTCTGCGCGGCGCGGGCGATGTACCACGCTGACGCAAACAGACTTCCGCCGGGCGGAGTCTGCATCGGGAACGGAGGCCACGCGCGGCCCCGCATAGGAATTACGCGCAGGCGCTGCGGGCCCGCGTGACTTCTACGCGGCTCACCCCTGGTCCGCGGGGGCGTCCGGATCCAGGCCGTGCTTGCGGAAGTAGTAGGCGAGGTTGCGCGGGTCGATGCCGAGCAGGCGGGCCGCCTCGCGGCGGACGCCGCGCGACCGGCGCTGGGCCTCGAGGATCAGCGCGCGCTCCACGCGATCGAGATTGTCGCGGAGCCCCAGGTCCTGCGCACCCGCGGTGGTCGGCGGCGCCAATCCCGGCCCACCCGAGGCCACGGGCTCCGGGGCCAGGTCGAGCGCGGCCAGGCCGCGGTCCGGGTGGAGCACCAGGGCGCGCTCGATCACGCTCCTCAACTCGCGCACGTTCCCCGGCCAGGCGTAGGCGCCTAGCCGGGCCAGGGTCTCGACGTCGAGCTCGGGCGCGGGCCGTCCCAGCTGCGCGGCGATCTCGGCGGCGAAGACGCGCGCCAGGAGGGGGACGTCGTCGGGCCGCTCCCGCAGGGGCGGCACCGCGATGGAGAGGACGTTCAGCCGGTAGTAGAGGTCCGAGCGGAAGCGTCCCTCCTTGACCGCCCGCTCCAGGTCGGCGTTCGTCGCGGCCACGATGCGGACGTCCACCCGCGTGGGCTGCTCGTCGCCTATCCGGTGGAACTCGCCGTCCTGGATGGCGCGCAGCAGCTTGGCCTGGGTCTCCCCCGGCATGGCCCCGATCTCGTCCAGGAACAGCGTCCCGCGGTGCGCGAGCAGGAACCAGCCGTCCCGGTCCGCGCTGGCGCCGGTGAACGATCCCTTGCGGTGCCCGAAGAACTCGCTCTCCCACATCTCCGTGGGCACGGCGGCGCAGTTGACGCGGATGTAGGGCCCCCGGGATCGGGCGCTGAGGCGGTGGATCATCCGGGCCACCAGCTCCTTCCCCGTGCCAGACTCCCCCAGCAGCAGCACCGTGGC
>DAINRN010000197.1:0-674 GCA_036741815.1 Acidobacteriota bacterium | reverse complement strand
ATGACCGAACAGCTCGGACTCGAGCAGATTCTCGGCCATCGCGCTGCAGTTGATCGCGACGAAGGGGCCGGCGCGTCGCGCGCTTGCGCGATGGATCGCCTTCGCGAGCAGCTCCTTGCCCGTGCCCGACTCGCCGCGCAGGAGCACGACGGAGTCGGTGGCCGCGGCGGCGTCGATCATGCCGAGCGCCGCGAGCCAGGCCGGGCTCCGGCCCAGCGGCTCGCGCGGAGGGGCCACGGCGCCGCGGAGGTAGAGGACCTCGCGCCGCAGGGCGCGCGCGGCCATGGCCCGCGAGAGCGCCACCTCCAGGGCCTCGGGATCGGCGGGCTTGAGGAGGTAGTCGCTGGCCCCGCTCTTGAGGCACTCCACGGCGGAGGCGATCGTGCCCTGGCCGGTGAGCACCACCACGGGGATCTGCGCGGAGAGGGCCTGCACCTGCTTGACCAGCGCCAGCCCGTCGCTCCCCGGCAGCCGGAAGTCCGTGAGCACGACGTCCACCGGCGCGCGCGCGAGCTGGTCCATCGCCTCCGGGACCGCCGCCGCCTCGAGCACCTCGTAGCCGCGCTCGCGCAGGATCTCCCGCAGCGATTCCCGCACGTAGGCCTCGTCCTCGACCACCAGCACGCGGCCGCGGCGTCCCGCCTCCGCAGGGCTCACGCCGCCTCCGCGCCCCC
>DAINRN010000196.1:0-6711 GCA_036741815.1 Acidobacteriota bacterium | reverse complement strand
CCCCCGGCCAGCAACCCGACGGCGCGCGCCGAGGGGGCCGCGTGACCAGCCGCGGATCCATCCTGCTCGCCGACGACGAGGAGAAGATCCGCGCCGCCCTGGCGCGCGCCCTCGAGCGCGAGGGCTACGACGTGGTGGCCACGGCCAGCGGCCGCGACGCCCGCCGCCTGCTGAACGAGCGGATCTTCGACGTGCTGGTGGTGGACAACGTCATGCCCGACTGGACCGGGCTCGACCTCATCCGGGACGTGACCACGACCGTGCCCGAGGGCGACCGCCCGCAGATCCTCATGATGACCGCCTACGCCACGGTGGAGAGCGCGATCGAGGCCATGAAGCTGGGGGCCCTCGACTACTTGCAGAAGCCGTTCGAGGTGGACGAGCTCATCGCCATCGTGGGCCACGCGGTGGAGCACCAGCGCCTGCGCACCCAGCACCGCTACCTCCTGAGCGAGCGGGACGAGGACTTCAACCACTACGGGATCGTGGGCCGCAGCCGCGTGGTGCAGGAGCTGATCCGCCAGGCCGAGCGCGTGGCGGAGACCAAGAGCACGGTCTTCATCATGGGCGAGACGGGCACGGGCAAGGAGCTGCTGGCCCGGGCCATCCACAACCGCAGCAGCCAGCGCCACATGCCGCTGATCAAGGTCAACTGCGCGGCCATCCCCGACACCCTCCTGGAGTCCGAGCTGTTCGGCCACGTGCGCGGAGCGTTCACGGGCGCCACCAACAACAAGAAGGGCAAGTTCGCCCTGGCCGACGGCGGCACCATCTTCCTGGACGAGATCGGGACCATGACCCCGCCCCTCCAGGCCAAGCTGCTGCGCGTCCTCCAGGAGCGGGAGTTCGAGCCCCTGGGAGCGGAGCGGACGCAGCGCGTGGACGTGCGCGTCATCGCCGCCAGCAACCGGGACGTCAAGCGGCTCGTGGAGGAGGGCAAGTTCCTCGATGACCTGTTCTACAGGCTGAACGTCATCCCCTTCGTGCTCCCGCCCCTGCGCGATCGCCGCGAGGACATCCCCGCGCTGGCGGAGCACTTCCTGCGCAAGCACTCGCAGCGCACCGGCCGCAGGGTCGAGGGGCTGAGCGACGGCGCCATGGAGCGGATGACGAGCTACGACTGGCCCGGCAATGTGCGCGAGCTGGAGAACACCATCGAGCGCGCGGTCGTCCTGAGCGCTGGCCCCGTCATCGACGCCGCGGACATCACCATGCCGGGCGTCGCGGGCGCGACCTCTCCGGGCCTGCCCTCCCTCAAGCTCCGCTCGAACGTGGACTGGGTCGAGCGGCAGACGATCCAGCAGGCGCTGGAGCGGTCCGGCGGCGTCAAGAAGGACGCCGCCGTCCTGCTCGGCATCTCGCAGCGGGCCCTCAGCTACTACCTCGCGAAGTACCGCGTCGAGTAGATCGCTCTCTTACCGGCTCCGTAACCGTTTACGGCCACAGTAAAGGGGACGCCGCCGCGCGACGCGCGCAACGCCCCGTCCCGCCGATGTTTCCGGGTTTTGGGGGGCTGGCACCCTCCTTGCCACTCCTTCCGCCGTCTGGCTCGCCGACCGCCTTCCGCTGCGCACGACGGGGGTCCTTAGGGTGGTGCTCCGTGGCTGAGGTGGTGGTCGTCGGCGGCGGGCCAGGTTTCCCCCTTCCCAGCTCGGTGGTCCATCGATCTCGGGCATAATCGCCCGAGGGAAATGGCGATCCGTCCGGAGAGCAAGAGCGAAGCCCGCGTCTGGGTCGTGCAGGACGCGGAGCGGATCGCCCGCACGGACCAGGTGGCCACCGAGGAGCCGCTCGAGATACGGGTGCGCGCCGGGCGCGCCGTGGACGGCAGGGGCCCCGTGCCCGTCTTCCGCCGCCAGGGCGCGGGAGAGCGCACGGTCTCCGTCACCATGCGCACGCCCGGCCACGACTTCGAGCTGGCCGCCGGCTTCCTCTACGGCGAGGGCATCGTGCACAGCGCCGACGACATCCACGCCCTGTCCCACTCCGACGACACCCGCCTCGAGGAGGACCGCCGCTTCAACACCGTCAACGTGGACCTGCGCGGCGACACGCTCCCCGACCTGCAATCGCTCGAGAGGCGGACGTACACCACGAGCGCGTGCGGGGTCTGCGGCAAGGCCAGCCTCGAGGCCCTGCGCCTGCGCGGCGCCCCCGCCATCGGCCCCGGGCCGGTCGTCGATCCGGACCTGCTGCGCGCGCTGCCCGCGCGCCTGCGGGCGGGCCAGGGCGTCTTCGACGCCACCGGCGGCCTGCACGCGGCCGCGCTCTTCGACGGGGAGGGCAGGCTGGCGGCCGTCCGCGAGGACGTGGGCCGGCACAACGCTCTCGACAAGCTCGTGGGCTGGGCGCTGCTGCAGCGCTGCCTTCCCCTGGCCCGGCACATCGTCATGGTGAGCGGCCGCACGAGCTACGAGATCCTGCAGAAGTCCCTGATGGCGGGGGTGCCGATCGTGTGCGCGGTCTCCGCGCCGAGCAGCCTGGCCGTGTCCCTGGCCCGCGAGTTCGGCATCACCCTCGTAGGCTTCCTCCGCGGCGACCGCTTCAACGTCTACGCGGGCGAGGAGCGCATACAGGGGCTGGGCGCCGCCGTTCCTGGCGTGTGAACCCAAAAAGGTATACTTCGCATCCAATGGCGGCCACGGCCCCGGGGGACGTGCCCTGCGACAGCGACGCCCTGCTCCGGGCGAGCCCCAACGCCGTCGTGCTCCTCGACGGGAGCCGGATCGTCTACCGGAACGCGGCCGCCGAGATCTTGTTCGGAGACGTGTCCCGGACGGATGCGCTGGTGGCCCGGACGCACCCCGACGACGCGGAGGCCTTCCAGCAGATCCTGGGCCCGGCGGGCGATTCCCCCGGCACGCCCCGGCTGACGCGCTTCCAGGTTGACGACGGCGGCTGGCGCTACTACGAGACCGCGGCCCGCCGGGTGGCGGGGTCGGGCGACCGGTCGCTGCTGGGCGTCTTCTGCTCCCCGCGCCAGGCCGTCGGCCTGCAGGGCCGCCACGACGAGCTGACCCAGCTCCCCAACCGCGCCGCCTTCATGGACCGCCTGCAGCGCTCGCTCAGCCGCGCCAGGCAGCGGTCCGACTACAGCTTCGCGCTGCTGGTGCTGGACCTGGACCGGTTCAGCTTCATCAACAACACGCTGGGCGCCCGCGTGGGCGACGAGGTGCTGAGCTCCGCGGCCCGCCGGCTGCTGGCCTGCGTGAGGCCGGGCGACATGGTGGCCCGCATCGGCTCGGCCCAGTTTGCCGTGATCGCCGACCACATGCGCGTGGAGGCGGCGGCGGACGTGGGCCGCCTGGCCGAGCGCATCCAGCACGTGGCGCTGGCGGAGGACGAGCAGGCCCGCGAGCTGCTCATCGACGCCATGCACGTGGCCGACCGCATCCAGACCCAGGCCCTGAGCGCGCCCTTCGCGCTGGGCGCGCACGAGGTCTTCGCCAGCGCCAGCATCGGCATCACCATCAGCGTGCCGGGGTACGAGCAGGCCGAGGTCATGTTCCGCGACGCCGACGTGGCCATGCACCGCGCCAAGTCCGCGGGGGGTGCGCGCCACGAGATTTTCGACCAGGAGATGCACGCGCGAGCCAGCGAGCGGCTGCGCCTGGAGGCCGAGCTGCACCGCGCCGTGGAGCGCCGGCAGTTCCGCCTCTACTACCAGCCGATCGTCTCCCTGGACGACCAGCGCATCACCGGCTTCGAGGGCCTCCTGCGCTGGGCGCACCCGGAGCGCGGGCTGCTCGAGCCTCCCGAGTTCCTGGCCGTGGCCGACGAGGTGGGCGTCTTGGTACGGCTGGCCTGGTCCCTCCTTCGCGAGGCCTGCCAGCAGGTCAAGGCCTGGCGCGAGAGCCACTCCGATCGCGCGCGCCTCTCGGTCAGCATGAACCTCTCGGGCCACACCTTCGAGTCGCGCGACCTGCTGCGGGCGGTGGGCGCGCTGCTCGCGGAGACGGCCCCCGCAACCGATCTCCTCGTCCTGGAGCTGACGGAGGGCGTCATGGTCCGCAGCATCGAGGGCGCCGCGGCCACCCTGACCGCCCTCAAGGAGCTCGGCGTGGACGTGCACATCGACGACTTCGGCACGGGCTACTCGTCCCTCAGCTACCTGCACCGCCTGCCCATCGCCGCCATCAAGATCGACCAGTCCTTCACGCAGCGGGTGGTCGCGGACGCCGACGCCGAGCGGATGGTGCGGACCATCGTGGACCTCGGGCACAACCTCAACCGCAAGGTGATCGCGGAAGGCATCGAGACCTGGGAGCAGCTCCACGCCGTGCGGCGCCTGGGCTGCGACCTCGGTCAGGGCTTCCTGTTCTCGCCGCCCGTGGAAGCCGTTCGCGCCTTCGGCCTCCTGAAGCGGCCACCCTGGAAGGACTCCCGCCGCTAGACGGTCAGGCTCCGCTCCAGCGCCGCGCGGTCCCACCGCGCGAGGTCAGCCGCCGCCGCTCACAACCGCGCAGCTGTCGCGCTGTCCGATCTCATGCTCGACGCGCCAGGCTTGGCCTCGCTGGCCGAGCGGGCCGTCGCCCCCCGTCCGGCCAGGTCTCCGACGAGCTTGAACAGGTCGGCGGGCTGGAAGGGCTTGGGGAGGTGACGCTGGAACCCCGCGGCCAGGGCGCGGTCCCGGTCCTCGCGGCTGCCGTGGGCCGTCATGGCCACGGCGGGGACGGCTCCTCCGTCCTCCAGGGACAGGGCACGTACGCGCCCGATGAAGGCATAGCCGCTCTCGTCCGGCATCTCGATGTCGGAGAGCAGGACGTCGGGAGGATGGCCCTTGACGGCCGTGAACGCCTCGGCGGCGCAGGCGGCTCCGGTGACGATCGCCCCTTGCTGCGTCAGGAGGAACGCGATCAGCTCGCGCGAGTCGTCATTGTCGTCGGCCACCACGATCCGGAGCCCCGCCAGCGGGGCCTCCGCAGCGCTCGCCCGGGATGCGACCACGAGGGCGATCCTGGCATCCGGGGCCAGCGGCAGGGTCACCGTAAAGGTCGACCCCTTGCCTCCGCCGGCGCTGGCCGCCGTCACCGTGCCCTCGTGCATCTCCACGATGTGCTTGACGATGGCGAGGCCCAGGCCGAGCCCGCCCGCCTTGGTGTCGGCCACCGACGCCTGGCGGAAGCGGTCGAACACGAACGGGAGGACCTTGGCCGGGATGCCCGAGCCCGAGTCGGCCACGGACAGGACCGCGCTCGGTCCCCGCTGGTCGAGACGCACGACGACGCGCCCGCCGCGGGGCGTGAACTTCAAGGAGTTGGCCAGGAGGTTCGTCACCACCTGTTGCAGGCGTGCGGGGTCGCCGCAGATCGCGGACGAGAGGGGCGGTGCCGCCACCTCGAGCGTGATCCCGTTGGCGGCGGCCGTGGGCAGGGCCGAGTCCACGCACGCGTGGACGAGCGCGGGGAGATCCAGGGCCGCCCGCTCCAGGTCGAGCTTGCCGGAGACGATACGGGAGACGTCGAGGAGATCGGCGATGAGTGTGTTCTGCACGTTGAGGTTCCGCTCGATCGTCTCCACCGCCCGCTGCACCACCACAGGGTCGGTCTGCCCTTCCTTGAGGATGTGCACCCAGCCCACGATCGCGGTCAGCGGGGTCCGCAGCTCGTGGGAGAGGGTGGCGAAGAAGATGTCCTTCATCCGCGCGGCCTCCTCGAGGTCCGCCTTGGCGAGGGACAGCTCCTCTTCGCGGTCCAGCAGCAGCCTGTTCGCGCTCACCGCGTCCTCGAAGGTGCCGAGCAGGAGGTTCAGGATCTGGCCGTAGTCCGCGGGCACGCTGATGGTCTTGCCGTTGAAGACGGACTCCACGCGAAAGGCGGAATCGTCCTCCCGGCGCCGACGTGGAGTGGGTGCGGTCTTCGCCGCCGCGTGCTCGCGCTGGACGAGGAGCGAGCGCAGCCGCGCGACCAGGACCTCGGGCTCGTACGGCTTGCGGATGAAGCCGTCCGCGCCCACCTCGAGGGCCTGGACGATCTCCATGGGATCGCGCAGCGTCGTGACCAGCACCACAGGGATGTCGGGCAGCGCGGGGTCAGCCTTGATCATCCGGCAGAGGTCGAAGCCCGTGACCACCGGCATGAGGACGTCGCTCACGACCACGTCGAAGGGCGCGGCCCCCAGGCGGGCCAGCGCCACCGGCCCGTCCCCGGCCACCTCCACGACGAAGTCATCCGCCTCCAGGATCAGGCGCAGCAGCTGGGCCTGGGTCGGGCTGTCTTCCACGACCAGGACGCGAGGGCTCACAGCTTCCCCGCGGCGCTGGGAACGAGCAGGCCGGCCACCGCGGCGCACACCTCGTGGAGGGGTAGCACCAGATCGGCGAGCCCGTCGTGCACGGCGGCCCCCGGCATCCCGTAGACGACCGCCGTCGCCTTCGACTCCGCGATCGTCCGGCCCCCGGCGCGACGGATGGCGCGGAGGCCGTCCACGCCGTCCCGCCCCATCCCCGTGAGGATCACCGCCAGAGCGCCCCGCCCGAAAGCCGCGGCCACGGACTCGAAGAGCACGGTGGCCGAGGGCCGGAAGCCCCCCACGAAGGGGGCGGCGGAGAGGTGGATCCTCCGCGACGCGGAGACGCAGAGGTGACGGTCATCGCGGGCCACGTATACGGTCGCCGGCCGCAGCGTCTCGCCGTCGTCCGCGAGCTTGACCCGCAGCGGCGACGCCTTGTCCAGCCAGTCCGCGAGCCCCGGCCCGAAACCCCGCGAGATG
>DAINRN010000195.1:0-6727 GCA_036741815.1 Acidobacteriota bacterium | reverse complement strand
CGCCAGCCACTCCTCGGAGATCTCCTCGAGCTGCTCGTCCACGGCGGCGTCCGGAGCGGCGCCGCGCGCGTAGGGGCGGACGGAGAGGCCCGCGCGCGTGACCTTGTGACAGAGGGAACGGAGCGCGGCGCGCTTCCCGCCCGCCAGGCTGAACGCCCGCAGGTCGATCACCGCCTCCTCGGCGATCTTCACGGTCCCCATCCCCAGCCGCCGGTAGACCGCGAGGTTCTCTTCCGCCGCCTCGTAGATGCAGGGCGTCCACCCGTTGCGGTGGCAGTGCTCGATGAACTCGCGGACGTTCTCCTCCAGGGACTCCGCCGGGCCCAGCGGGTCCCCGCAGGCCAGTGCGACCGCGCGCCGCACGGCATAGGCCACCAGGCCGCGGCCGCGTCCCAGCAACAGCTGGTGCTTGTCGGCCTGGACGGCGAAGGCGGCCAGCGAGTGGCGCCCGTGGGCCCGGAACAGCCGCTCCACCTCCGCCGCCGGGGCCTCGAGCCGCTGGCGCTGCACGACCGCGCGGAGCAGCAGCGCCAGAAGGTAGAGGCGCGCGAGCCAGCCCGCGACCTGCAGCGAACCCAGGAAGTGGGCGGCATGCGCGCTGCGCGGATCGACGTGGGGATCGAGGACGGCGATGCCGGAGCGGAAGGCCTCCGTGAGCGGCGTGGCTCCGGGATCCCAGGCGAACTCGCCGCGGAGCGCGTGGAGCCCCACGGTGCCGTAGGCCATCACCGCCGCCGCCAGCACCGGGGCCATGCGCAGCGCCATCCGGACGGACATGGGATCGCTCCGCGCGTGGAAGCGGCGGCGGAAGACGACGAGGTAGCCGAGGAGCAGGGCGGCGACCAGCGAATGGTGGAGGTCGAAAGCGCGCCCGAGGTGGGAGACGAGCGAGATCGAGAGGGCGGCGGTGGCGATCCACCAGGCCAGCTCCTTGCGCCGCGCCAGGCTGCGCGTGACCTGGATGAGAGCCAGGCCCGCGAACAGCATCGGGGGCCGGCTGTGCTGCATCACCTCGAGGGGCAGCCAGCCCTCCAGCAGCACGACGGTCTCGGGACGGCGGGGGACGATGGCCGAGACCAGGTTCAGCACGCCCATCAGGCCGACGGCGAAGGGCACGACGGCGTGGACGTCGGCGAGCCTCAGGTCCCGCCGTCGCAGTTGGCCGCGGAGGCGCCGAGCCCCCGCGTAGCCCGCGGGCACCAGGACGAGGGCGGCCGCCAGTGCCACCTCGTGATGGCGCAGGCCGACGAGAAACGATTGCACGGCGGCCCCGGCCGAATACGCCAGCAGGGCCACGGGGACGGCCCACAAGGTCCCCGCCAGCACCACCAGGATCACGAAGGTCCCGGGAGCCATGCCCAGGGCGCCGCAGGCCGCCGGGATCAGCATCCGGAACCCGAAGGCGTAGCGGCTGCCCAGGAGCATCCAGCGACCGTGGCGCTCGAAGCCGCGAAGGAGCCGCTCGTAGTGGCGGTTGCCGCCGTAGCGCGCCGAGAGCCACTCGCGACCGCGCAGGCGCGCGGCGCAGTAGTAGACGAGGTCCGCGAAGGTGTTGCCCGCCACCGCCACCGCGATCACCACGGGAAGCCGGAAGTAGCCGCGGTGAACGAGGACGGCGGCCGCGGCGAGGAAGGCCTCACCCTCGGCCGCCACGCCCAGGAAGAGCAGCGTGTAACCGTATTTCAGCAGCAGCGATTCCACAGTCCGGCGGCGCGCCTGTGGAGAAGTATGCCCGGGTCGGGCCCGCGCCGCCCGTTTCGCGGCACGTAACCTCTTACCAATCGCGTAAGGTCGGGCGGCGGCCGCGGCCCGGAAACGGCTGCAGGGCATGGGACACGGCGCGGCATGGCGCTTGCTCGACCAACGGCGACATGGGTCGTCCGATCGCCTCAGGAGGATTGAGCATGAATGGATCCCGTACCGCGCGCGCCGGCCTTCTTCTCGCCGTCCTGGCGGCCGTGGCGCTTCCCTTCGCATCGTGTGGCGGTGGCGGGGGAGGCGGCGGCGTGACGAACCCTCCGCCACCCAGCGGCGGCGGGGGCGGCGGCGGCACCGCCAACGTCATCATCACCATCATCGCGGAGAACGGAAACATGTCCTTCTCGCCCAATCCCGCGACCGTGACCCGGGGCCAGACGGTGGCCTGGCGCAACAGCGCGGGCACGGCCCACACCGCGACGCAGAATGGCGGGGCCTTCGACACCGGCAACATCAACGGCGGGGCCCAGAGCGGCGCCCTCACCATGAACACGGCGGGGAGCTTCGCCTACCACTGCGCCATCCATCCGTCGATGGTGGGCTCGGTGACCGTCCAGTAGCGGTCAGTCCGCGGCGGCCGGAGCGCGCTCCGCGAGGCTGGCCACGACCGTGATCAGCTCCGCGGGGTGCACCGGCTTCACCACGTACAGCTGGAACCCCTCCCGCAGGGCGCGGATGCGGTCCTCGCTCCGGCCGTAGGCCATTACGGCGGCGGCCGGCACCAGGCCGCCGCGGTCCGCGGGCAGAGTCCGCACCTCCTTCAACAGCGCGTAGCCGTCGCCGCCGTGGACGTCCACTTCGCTCAGGAGGACCTGGGCCGGCTTCCGGGCCATGGTCTGCAGCGCCTCGTCGGGCGAGCCCACGGCCGCCACCTCCGCTCCGCTGCTCTTGAGGATCCCGGCCATGGCCTCGCGGTCGTCGGCGTCGCGCACGCAGACGAGCACGCGCACCCCGTGCAGCCGCGGGGCGTCGGCGAAGGCCTCCTCCGCGTCCGGGAACTCCGCGATCGCCTGGGGCGGCGCGCCCGCGCCTTCGCGCGTCCCGGGCGCGGCCAGCGGCAGGCTCACCGTGAAGGCGGCACCCTTGCCCGTGCCCGGGCTCGTGACCGCGACGCTGCCGCCGTGCATCTCCACGAGGTAGCGCACCACGGCCAGGCCCAGCCCCATGCCCCCGTGGGCGCGCGTGCTCGTCTCGTCTCCCTGCCGGAAGCGCTCGAAGACGTGGGGCAGGAAGTCGGCCCGGATCCCGGTGCCCGTGTCCTCCACCGTGATCGCCGCGTGCGCGTCGCGCCGCGCGAGCCTCACGTGGACGGATCCGCCGTGGGGGGTGAACTTGACGGCGTTGGAGATCAGGTTCCAGACCACCTGCTGCAACCGGTCGGGGTCGCCCCACACGGGTCCGGCGCCGGGGTCGAGCACCGTCTGCACCCGGATGCCCTTGGCGTTGGCCGCGGGCATGACGGCGTCCACCGCGGCCACGATGGTCACGGGCAGGTCCATGGCCCGCAGGCTCAGGCGCAGCTTCCCGGTCGCGATCTTGGAGACGTCCAGGATGTCGGAGATCTTCTGGGCCTGGGCCTTGGCGTTCCGCTCGATGGTGTCGAGGGCCCGCCGCGCGGTGGAGTCGTCGAGGCCGCCCATGCGGAGCAGGTAGGCCCACCCCACGATCGCGGTCAGCGGGGTGCGCAGCTCGTGCGACAGCGTGGAGAGCAGCTCCAGGTTGTGGCTGGTCTCCACGAGCAGGCGGGAGTTCTCCTCGCCCTTCTTGCGCTCGGAGACGTCCCGGATGAAGGCGGTGAAGCTCTGGTGCCCGGCCTTCTTCATCACCGTGACCGCCAGCTCCACCGGCACCTCCCGCCCGTCGCGGCGGAGGGCCATGATCTCGACCACGCGGCCGAGCAGCAGGCCCTCGCCGCTGGCCAGGTAGTGCTCGATGCCGCGCGCGTGCGCCTCGCGCAGGGAGGGAGGGACGATGAGATCGGCCAGGAGCCGGCCCATGGCCTCGTCGCGCGACCACCCGAACATCCGCTCGGCCTGGGGGTTCCAGAAGGTGATGCGGCCCCGGGCGTCCATGCCCACCACGGCGTCCAGGGCCCCGTCGAGGATGGCCCGCAGCTGGGCCTCGCCGCTACGGCGCTCACCGGCGTGCCTGCGCTCGTGCATGACTCTGGTTCGACCGCCGCGCGTCTCGCGGCGATGAGCCGTACCGTGCGGCGGCTCAGGGCACGCGGGAAAAAGCGAATCTACCGCCGCGTTTCCGGGGAAGTCAAACGCCCGCGGTCAGAAGCGCGGGGGGAGGAAGAGGCCCGCCGCCCGCGCCAGACGCCGCAATCGGCCCGTGCCCTGGCCGGTGGGCGGGCGCCAGCGCAGCACGGCTTCCGAGGCGGGGCGCTCGCTCCCGGCGATGGGCGTCGCGGGCGGGCCCAGCCGCGGCCAGGTGGGCGCGGGCTCCATGTCGGTGCGGGGATCGAAGACGTGCTCCTCCCCGCCGCCGGCGGCGCGCGCCCGCCCGAGGGCGAGCTCGGCGTCGTGCAGGACGTCCTCCACCCGCGCCTGGGCGTCGTCGCAGATCACGATCCCCACGCTGGCCGCGGCCGGCCGCGGGAATCCCGCCACCACGAAAGGCCGGCCCAGGTTCTCGCGAACGCGCCGCGCCACGCGCACGGCGTCGGCTGCCTGCTCGACGTCCTGGAGGAGGACCGCGAAGGTGTCGCCTTCGAGACGGGCGAGGGTGTCCGCGGACCGCAGCCGCTCCTCGATCCGGCGCGCCACATCCACCAGGAACCGGTCGCCCGCCTCGTGCCCCAGCTGGTGGTTCACCGCCTTGAAGCCCTCGATGTCGAGGAGCAGGACCGCCACGCGCGCGGGGGCTCGCCGCCGCGCCTGGCCCAGGGCCTGACGGAGCCTCTCCAGGAAGAGCGTGCGGTTGGGCAGGCCGGTGAGCGAATCGTGGAGGACGGCGTGCACGAGCCTCGTGCTCGCGCGGCGGCGCTCGGTCACGTCGAAGGCGACCCCGACCGTCCCTTCGATGGCGCCCGCGGTGTCGCGGAAGGGCTCGATGTGGACCTCGAAGGTCCGTCCGTCACCCTGGATGTCGAACTCCACCGCTTCGCCCCGCAGGGCCTGGCGGTGGGCGGTCAGCGCGGGATGCTCCTCCGCCGCGGGCTGGAGGCGGTCCGAGAGGCGCAACTCTGGCTTGGGGCCCTGGACCTCGGGCAGGTGGAGGTTCTCGGGCCGTATCCCGAGCGAGGACGTGACGCGGAGCGCGCTGTCCGTGGACCAGACGAACAGGGGGAGCCGCGCCGCGAGCACGCCCAGGATTCCCTGCGCGTGCCGTCGCATGGGCGGCGGCGCCGTCGTCGTCGCGCGGACCGCGATGATCGGCTCCTCCTCGACGGCCGTGCCGGGACGGGACGGCTTCGGCGTGGGAGGTGCGAGGGAGCGCGAGAGAGACGCCATGGGTTTGGGGATGTGCCACGTCGTCTTCACGCGACCTCCAAGCTGATCCGGGGCGACGGAAAACCCCCCGGCTGGCGCGAGGACTCTTGAGATCCGCGGCACCAGGTCGATGGCAGGGGAGGGATTCCCGTCGCCGTGGGCCAGGGCCCCGCGTGGTTCGCGGGAGGCCAGAACCCGCATTCGCCCGTCTCGGCGCGAGGCTAGGCCCCTGAAGATCAACTTGTCTGTGAGGACGATCACGTCCGATGGGGGTGGAGGGCCGCCTCCAGGTACCGGGCGGCCCGGCCGCCGATGCCCGGACTTTCGCTTTCCCTTGGCCCGGCCACGTTCAGGACCCGGATGGCCTGGGCCGCCAACCACCGGGTCAGAGCGCCTGGATCGGGGCCCGCGTCGAGGTCCAGCTGCAGCATCGGCTTGCGCTGCCTGGCCAGCAGCCGCAGGGTGAGGGCCGTCCCGCCCCGCGGCCTCCCCGCGTGCAGGACGAGGGTGCCGTCCGAATCGCGCACGTTCCACGCGGTGCGCTCCGGGTACCGCGCGGTCGGCGTCTCCGCGAGCGGGTAACGGGGCGGGATGGGGCCGTCTTCGGCGCGGCGGCCGCGCGGGCACCATCCGCCGCACGGGATCCCGAGGCTCAGGGCCACGTCGAGCGCGGCCCGGTCCACCCCCGTTTGCCCGCCGGAGACGATCTTGAGCGGCGTCACCGGCTCCATGACGCGATGCTCTCACGGCGGGGCCCCCGATATATCCTCGGCACACATGCCCCCCGACCCCGTCCACGAGGCGACGATGCGCCGCGCCCTCGAGCAGGCCCGGCTCGCCGGCGAGAGCGGCGAGGTCCCGGTGGGCGCCGTCGTCGTCCTCGAAGGGCGTCCGCTTGCGGAAGGCTTCAACCAGCCGATCCGCACCAGGGACCCGACCGCGCACGCCGAGATCGTGGCCTTGCGGCAGGCGGCGCGCACGGTGGGGAACTACCGCCTGCCCGGCGCGACCGTCTACGTGACCGTCGAGCCGTGCCTGATGTGCGTGGGCGCGCTCGTGCAGGCGCGGGTCGCCGCCGTGGTCTACGGTGCGGCGGAGCCGAAGTGGGGCGCGCTGGTATCCCTGCTCGACCTGTCCGAGCTGCGTCTCAACCATCGCTTCGCGGTCGTGGGCGGGGTCCTGGAGGCGGAGTGCCGGCAGCTCCTGGTGGATTTCTTCAAATCGCGCCGCGTGCCGCCCGTGACGTAGAATGATCGGGTTGCGCAGGGCGCGACGCAGCGCCCCCTTGCTCACGACGGAGAGGTACGCAAGCGGCTGAAGCGGGCAGTCTCGAAAACTGCTATACCCGCAAGGGTATCGTGGGTTCGAATCCCACCCTCTCCGCCATATGGAAGCCGCGGACACCGCCGGAGAGATGCGAGAGCCTGGCTGAATCGGCATGACTGGAAATCATGTGAGGGGGAAACTCCTCCGAGGGTTCGAATCCCTCTCTCTCCGCCACTTCGACTACGGCTCCCGGTAGACCACCGCGT
>DAINRN010000194.1:0-6740 GCA_036741815.1 Acidobacteriota bacterium | reverse complement strand
TGCCCTTCCGGGCACTCACACTGGCAGGTCTCCCAGTCCCAGAAGCTCTCCCCGGCGCAGTCGGTATCCGGCCGCTGCCAGGCGCAATCCACCCAGGTCCAGCAAGCCTGCGGCGGGTCGAGGGAGCGGCAGACGTTGCACTCGCTGTCGTAGACGGTCCCTTCCGGACAGGGGAAGACGGTCCCGGTCCCGCGGTAGCACTTCCCGCTCGCCGGATCGAACGTCCACGGGTTTGAGACGTGGAACGGGCAGACCGGGCAGATCGCGTGACAGGTGCCGTCCCCGCCGGTGCTGGCCCCCGCGGTATCGCAGAGGTAGCACTGGACCGGATCGGTGAAGGTCCACGTCCGCGCGAGGGGCGGGAAGCCGCTCGTCGCCTCGTCGTAATGTCCGGCCCGCGCCCACACCCAGGAGGGCAGGAAGGAACCCAGCGTGAAGGCATACGCCGCGCTGGAGAGTCCGGTTACCGGGTCCGCGCCCTGATACCACTGGCAGTGCTCGGACGGCAGGTCGCAATCCCGCTTGGCCCAATCCGGCCCGGGCGGGGACGCGTCACAGCACTCCGGCGGCTCCGAGGAGCAGTCGAAAACAGGGATGCGGAGCGGTCCGAGGGAAGCGTGCCGTTGGAAGCCGAACGCCGCCCCGGGGAGGTTAATGAGGGTGACACCCTCGCAGTCCCCGTACCCGTCCGGGGCGGTCCATTCGCGCGCCACAGGTCAACCTCCCCGAGGCTGGGACTTGCCGCCTCACGGCCGCCGCGGCGGCAGGCCGCGTGCCGGGGCGGCCTGGTCACATTGGGGACAGGGCAGCCGCAGGAAGAACCCGGCCTGGGCGAAGGGCAGGCGCTGCCGCTCGCCGCCGGCGTCCACCGCCGTGAACTCCTGCCCCCCAACCACGAGCGGCCCGACGAAGCCGACCGTCACCGGCACCCGCAGCGCGTCCGACAGGACATAGAGGTCTCCGACCTGCGGCGGGTCGAGGCCCGGCAGGAGGACCTGCCAGCCTGCTCCCCGGAGCCGCTGGACGAACTCCGGCACGGAGGACGCCGCCGGCACCAGGCCGGGCAAGAGGCGCGATACGAACCGGATCCCGACCTCGCCCTCCTGGAGGGTGCCGGCGACTGCTGCTGCCGCCTCGACGGACGGCCGATCGGCGAGGAGGTCCGCGAGCTGCTTCCGCGGCGTCCTGGCTGCGGGAACTTCCTGCTGCTTGCCTTCCATCGGTCCCCTCACGTATACATCCCGCCCAGCGGGCCGAAGCCGATGAGCGTGGTTTCCGTGACGACGACGGTCCGGGACACCTGCCGCGGGTCGATCCCCTGCGGGTTCGCCGGGTCCTTCACCGGAAACGACTGCTCGGTCAGGCCGCCGTGGTCCCGCGCCGCCTGGGCGTACTCCCGCAGCTTCTCGCGGTCGCGCTCGTGCTTGTAGGGCATCTTATTCCTCGTCCGCCCCCGTCCCCGGGAACGGTCCGTCTTCCGGTCCCAGGACCGAGTTCACCGGGATGCGCTCGGCCGTGATGGTCGTCTTGTAGACGCCGCGCTGGAACCCCTCGACCGCCAGATGGATGCAGACGAACGTGCCGCGCAGGTCCGCGTTGAAGCAGTGCCCCACGTCGAAGGGCGCCCCCGGCGCGCCGCCTTCCAGCTCCCAGGGCGCGAGGTCCACCCGGAACTGCCGCAGCACCCGCTTCCGCCCGTCCCGCCGCAGCTTGATCAGGGCGAGCTGCGCGAGGGCGGTGTCGCCCACCGCCATTCGGGCGACGATAGCGGTCAGGTTCTCCTCGCCGGAGAAGTTCGGACTGGTGATGTCCGTGATGCTGGCGGAGTCCCTCGCGATGGCCCGCACCACCTGCCCCGCATCATCCTTGCCATAGACCGTGATGACATTGGCCTTCGGGCGGTCCAGGAGAAAGCCGGTCTCGGCATAGACCTGCATCCGGTTGACCGAGGCCGCCTCGGCGTCCTGGATCCGCTGGTAGAGCGTGATCGTCGGCAGGTAGAGCCACTCCCCCGCCGCGAGGCCCTGCAAGAGGTCGGGGTGATACCACACCTTCCCGCGCAGGTCGGAGTAGATCACCCAGCCGCTCCACTGGTGCGCGACCCGCTGGAGGTAGGCGAGCATCTCCTCACTCCAGGTCGGCCCCCAGCAGTCGTCATCGTCGTCGGTCCGCGCCTGTCCTGCCGGTGTCCCCCAGGTCCCCGGCAGCCGGGCGCGCTCCGTGCCGCTCGCCGGGTCCGGCTGGATGTAGACCTCGGCGAGGTCGCTGGTGTTAAAGTTCGCGCTCCGGAGGGTCGCGGCGACGCTGAAGGTGTGCTCCACCGTTCCCGGCGGCACGGAAGCCGGGTTGAAGATGCGCGGCGGGTACGTCCACCGCCGCCGGGCGCGATGGAGCAGCGGCTTCCCCTTCAGAAGGTAGTGCCGGGCGCCGTGCTCGTCGCTCTCGGACGCCTTCTCGTCAAGCTCGATGCTTTCCGCCCAGGCCACCCAGCGCGGCTCCCAGTCCGGCGGCCCGACTTCCGGCGTCTCCTCGTAGACCACGGGGAACCCGAACCGCTCCGGATACCCGTTGGCCTCCAGGATCAGCCCCTCGCTGCCGGGGTCCCCGTCGAGCACCCGGAACAGTACCCGGAACTGACCGTGGCCGGCGTCATAGTAGGAAACCTCGGCACTCCAGTGATCGAAGGCCGTGTCGTGGAGGATGAACTCGTCGTTCTCCCGGAGGACGATGTGCGCCGGGAAGGAGAGCTCGAACAGCTTCACCTGCGGCGCGAGGTAGCCGGCGTTCACGAGACCCGGGTTCGCCGGCACGAGCCCGAGGAAGAACGTCCCGCGATGCGCGATGCCGTCCGAGGCCCACTCCAGGAGCGACACCGCGTCCTGGAGCATGTAGGTGATCTTCTCGCCGCGGGGGGACTCGACGGTGTAGCCGGACGCCCCGTGCGAAACGGTGTTGCTCTCGCCGGGCGAGAGGTGCATCACGTGCGCGAGGGTGTAGACCGGCGCCTGGGTGGGCGCCTTCTCCGTCCCGACGTCGAAGAGGGTCGGCCGGTTCCCGCTGGTGTTCGTCCCCTCGTAACCGACCACCTGCGCCTGGAAGGTGAGGGTCTGCGCCGTCGCTCCCCCCACCCACCACGGACCGGGCGGCATGAACTGCGGCCCCGCCTCGTCCCGCCACGGCACCCGGGTGCCGCCGCCCGCCGAGAAGGCGAGGAACAGCTCCCGGGCCCCCAGTTCCGCCACCAGCACCCCGCGGGTGTCGGCCGCCACCAGGTCGCCGCCCGTGTGCCCGCCGCGTTCCGCAAGCACCGTGAAGCCGGCCGGACCGCCATAGGCCGGCCACCAGGCGAGGCGCTCCCAGTCGTGCTTGCTGCCGGACGGGCTCCGCAGCAGGTAGCCGCCCGCCCCGAACAGGACGATCGCGAGGTTGCTCCACCCGAAGACGATCGTGTTGTCCGGCGCCGGGTAGATGACGGCCTGGAAGTGGGGCGTGTAGTGCTGCCCGTACCCGGTGCCGAGGGGTTGCCCCACCGAGGGCGGCGTCTGGCCGCACAGCCCGAGCGTCTTCATCCCGTCCGGGAAGATCAGCCCGCCGGCCGCTTGCCCGAGCTGGGCGTAATCGCAGCTGTCAAGGCTCGCCACGGAACTCGTGCCGGTATGGAGCGAGATCCACTCGTTGTGCGGCGCCGGATCGGCGAACGGGTGGGCGTGGCTGGGGGAGAAGGTCTGGGTGAAGGTGCCCGCGGCGAAGGTCCAGAGCGCGGCCTTCAGCACATGATGCTCGAGGCGAGGATCACGGAACCAGGTGGGGGAGAGCTGCCGGGGGAGGGGGAGGAGGTACTCGCTCTTGCCGGGGTTCCAGAAGCCGGTTCCGGGCCGGAAGCCCGCGCTCGGGTTGGTGGGGTCCTTTACGAAGAGCTCGTAGAGGCGCTTGCCGCTGAACTTGTCGTCATACCGCTCCTCGGACGTGCGGCGGAAGCCGTCAGCGTCGATCCGTAGGCGTCCGCGGTTCGCCATAGAACTTCAGTTTGAAAGGGGGGGATACAGAGGGGCGGTGAACCGCGCTTCCGAGAGGGGATGGCGAGAGGATGCGCTGCACTTGCGGCACGATGAATCCGGCGGGCTCCCGGTTCTGCCGGAACTGCGGCACGCCGCTGCTGCTGCCGCCGCGCGCCCAGACGCCGCCGCGCCGCCGCACGCTGCCGGGGCTGCTCGCCCTGCTGGCTCTCACGCTGGCAGCCGGCGCCGTCGTGCTCTTTACCCTCTTCCCGGACACGGCTCGCCAGCTCCCGTTCGTGCCGCCGGCCCCGCCGCCGCCGAACCCCTACCGGGACTTCCGGGTGACGATCCAGCCGGGCGGCGAGGAGAACCTCTTCCACCAGGGGACCTCGCATTTCGGCTTGATCAGCTTCCGCCTCCGGGTCGCGATGCGCCGCAACGCGAAGGCCCTGCGCGTCCGCGTCTTCGCCGTGTGCTTCAACGAGTATGGGGAGTCGCTGGACCCGGTGCCGGAGCTGCACCTCGGCGACCTGAACCCCGGCGACGAGCGGACCGGGTGGCTCGTTCCCCCGATCCCGCGCGAGGCCGTGCGCGCCGAGTTGAGAACGCGGTGCCAGTGGATTCCCACCATCGGGCCGTACTTCTAATCGAAGATGCTGCCGAACTGCTCTCGGCCCGGCAGGTCGGAGAAGGAGAGGGCACCGGCCCGCGGGCGGGTGTTCTCGTTGATCCGGCGCATCTCATCCAACTGCTGCTGGAGGAGCCGGATCTGCTCGTCCTTCGACTGATCGGCCCCGCCGCCGCCGGCCGCCTGCTGCTTCGCGTCCTGCGCCGCCTGCCCCTGGAAGAACCCCAGCCCGCCGCCGACGATGCCACCGATCGCGCCGCCCGCCGCGGTCCCCAGGCCCGGCACGATGCTCCCGACCGTCGCCCCCAGTCCGAAGCCCGTAGCCGCGCCGGCCAGGGCGGACTTCCCGATATCCACCGCGGCGTTGCCCGTGTCCGGCAGGAGCGAGAGGACGAGCCCGACGAGGCCCGCCGCGCCGGCCGCTCTCCCGATCCCCCCGGCCGCGAGGAAGCCGGGTTTGCCCGCCGCGGCTGCCGCCCCTCCTACCCCCACGCCGCCCGCAAGGGCGCCGCTCGGGAGCGCCTGCTGCTGCTGTGCCGTCGTGAGCTGCTTCGTCGCGGCCGTCAGCGTCCCGGCTTTGGCTGCCGCCTTCAGATACTCTTCCCCGAGGTGTATCGTCCGGCCGAGCGCCAGGAGCGTCGCGCCCGAGTAGACCAGGACCGCGGCGGCCAGGCCGGCCCCAATGGCGCCCGCCGCCCCCAGGACCGGGCCCGGGATCGCGTTGACGGCCCGGACCACGGAGACCGCGCCCTCGGTCAGGAAGCGGAGGGGGTTGATGCCGCCGGACCCGATGTTCTCTTCCAGGCTGTGGAACTCGGACCCGAGCGCTTGCAGCGCTCCCGGCAGGCTATCCCGGAACTGGACCGCCGCCTGCCCGCCCTGCGCGTCCAGCGCCGCGATGATGATCCGCACCCGCTCCGCTTCCGTCGCCGCCGCTTTGAACTGCTCCGTGTCGATCACGATGCCGGCGCGCCGCAGCGAGGTGGCGTTCCCCGTCTGGACCGCCTTGCCGACCTGCGCGGCGACGCTCTCCGAGGTGAGCCCGAGCGCCTTGAGGCTCTCGCTGGCGTTCAAGATCGGGAGCGTCAAGTCTCTCGCCAACGAAGGCGAAAGCTGGAACGTTCCCAACACGCCGACCGTCGCCGCGATCTTGTCGTCGTCGATGCCCGTGAGGGTCTGGAGGGACCCCGTGAACGCCTCGACTTCCTCTTTCGGGAAGGCGCCGCGGAAATTGCCGGCCGCCCGCTGGAAGGTGACCTGGTCCTCGGCGGCGGCGAGGACGGCGTTGCCGTAGGCGCCGAGGACCGCCAGCGAGGCCCCGAACGCCGCCGCGTAGCCGACCTGCTGGCGCCGCGCGGTGTCGATCTGGCGCTGATAGGCCGCCGCCGCCGTCCCCGCGCTGCGGTAGGCGTCCTGGGTCTCCCGCTCGCCGAGGGTACGGAAGACGGTGACGACGGAGTCGGTGATGGAGGCCACGCGCTACGCCTCGACGGGGACGGCGTCAGGGCTCTCCGCCTCATCCGGGGTCTCCACCTCCGGCTCCGGCAGCAGGTCCTCCCGTTCCGGCAGGTCGTCGACCGAGAGCGTCCTGCGCAGCTTCGTAAGCGTCAAAAAGGAGATCAACACGGTCAGCTCCCGGTTTTCCGGCCGGTTCTTGACCTCCGCCCGCGCCGCGGCCGATAAGCCCGCTTTCAACCGCGAAAACGAGTCGGCGAGCCGCGCGGGGACGCGTGCGAAAAAAGCGTCGAATGCCGCCCGGTGGAAGCCCGCGCCGGAGAGCCGATCGGAGGTCGCGACCGCCACCTTGATCTTCACGCGCGCCGCCTTCGACCGCAGCAGCCACTCGAAATCCGGGAGCGTAAAGACCCGCTCGGAGTCGGGCTCCGGTCCTTCCCGGAAGCAGGCGATCACCTGGAAGATCTGGGCACAGCGCTCCACCCAGAAAGCGAACGTCGCGTCGTCCTCGATGCCGAGCTCCGCCGCGCGCGCCCGGACCCACTTGCCGGCTTCGGCGTTCAGCCAGATCTCCTCCTCGAAGTCGGCCGGGTGAACGAACCCCGGCCGACCCAGGATCTCGAAGGGCTCCGGCACCGGCAATTCCCCTTCCGGCTCCG
>DAINRN010000193.1:4495-6746 GCA_036741815.1 Acidobacteriota bacterium | reverse complement strand
CTCCCGCCAGGGCGAACGGACGGAGGAGCCGGACGAGGAGCTCCGCCAGCGGACCGCGCGCGCGGCGCGCCGGATGTCCGGCTACGGCTACCCGCGGCTGGCCTGGACGCTGCTCGGCGGACCGTCCCTGGCCAGGGTCGCGGCCAGCGCCTACTCGCCGCAGGAACGGTTCCAGCTCGCGCTCATGACCGGCAACCTCACGCGCCTGCTCCGGCGCGAGCTCGACGACGCCGACTCGCGGGCGGCCGCGGCCTCCGTGCTGCGCGAGTACGGACGCCCCGAGTGGAAGGAAGACGCGCAGACGCTCCTCCTGGCCGAGCTGTTCCCCGTCCAGGGCTCGCCCCGAGACCTGGACGTGGTCTTCCCGCTGGTGCAGGAAGCCGGGATGGAGAGCCGCTTTCGTTTCGCGATCGGCAGGCGGGTGGCCGGCGCTGCCCCCGGCCCGTGGCAGGCGGCTCCCAGCGTCAGCTTCGTCCAGAGCGTCGGCGCCGCGGCCATCGAGAGCGTCGAGCAGGCCGACGGCACGCGGCGGTGGACCTTCCGCGAGCCCGACCTGGGCGCGTTGTGGGTGCGGGAGCTGGTGCGCAGGGACGACGGCCCCGCGCTCGCCGCATTCCTGCGGCCGCGCTGGGCCGAGATCGTCGCGCAGGTCCGGTCCGACGCTCCTGTGCCGGCGGCGGCGGACCGCGTCGCCTGGGCGGTGTGGCTCGACGATCCCAACGCCCTCTCCGCGTGGGCCCGCGCCATCCGCGACGATCCCCAGGCGGTAGCGGAGCTCGAGGGCCTCGTCTCCTCGCGGCGCGAGTGGGACCGTCTGTGGACGCTCGCGGCGCGCCGCTGGACGGTGTCGAGCCTCATCGAGATCCTGCCCGCCGAGGCGCGCACGGCGTGGTTCCGGTTCTGGCAGAGGCCGCCCGCGGAGCAGGACGCGGTGCGCGTGGCGCGGGACAGGACGCTGGAAGCCGCGGCGCTGGCCGTGGGCCGGCTGGTGGCGGGCGCGCCCGGCGCCGCGGCCGACCCCCTGATCGAGAAGCTGCGCGGCCCGCGCACCCTCGGCGACGTGATCAGCGACGACGCCCGCTGGGTCTGGTCCGAGTTCACGCCGCGCGTGGGACCCAAGGGGGAGACCCTCGAGACGGGAGAGGAGCGGGTGTTCGGGCAGCGCGCCGACCTCGGCCGGGTGCCCGGTGCCTTGTGGGGAGACCGGCCGGGCGAGCCGTGGTACGTCCTCGAGGCCCTCGCCCGCTATCGCGGCGGTGACGCCGACGCGCCGCTCGTCCCCGTGGAGGTGCCGGAGCGCGCCGGACAGGCGCAGCGCGCATTCGTCGCCATCCGCATGGCGGAGGCGCTGGGCGAGGCGCCGCTCGCGCTGGAGCTGGAGCAGGCCTTCCCGGGGCGCAGCCAGGATTTGGCATGGGCGGAGATGAGGCTGCGCCTGCTGGTCAACGCCGGGCAGCGGGACAAGGCGGAGGCTCTGTTGCGCGGCGTCGTGCGCAAGGACCAGCCGTCGCTGACCGAGGCGCGGTTCCGCTCCCTCGCGGGCCTGGCCCAGGACTTCGGCCTGCCCGCCCCCCTGGACCTCATGGACCCGGCCATCCCGCTCAGCCCCGGCTTCCTCGCCTACCTCTTCGATCGCCGCGGCGCGGAGACCGCGGCGCGCTTCACCACGCGGGACGAGGTCGGCTTCCGCGCGGCGCTGGCCAGCCGCTGGGCGCCGCGCCAGAGGACCCTCGGCCCCGACCAGGTGCGCTACGCGCTGCGCCACCTGTGGGCCGCAGGGGCCATGGACCTGCCGCGCGCGGGCCTGCGGCGGCTCGGCGGCGTGTGGCCGCACGCGGCGGACTGGCTCGCCCAGCAGCGCACCGCGGACCGCGCGGAGGCGCTCGCCGCCATCGAGGCGCTGCCCGATCCGGCGCGCTTCGAGGCCGCGGCCTCGCGCCGTCCGGAGGACGACGTCGCCCGCCTCTTGCGGCTGCGGATCCTCCTCGCGCGCGGTGAAGACGATCGCGCCCTGGCCCTGGTCGACGACCTCGTGCGGAGCCTCTCCACCGCCGCCCCGCTCACGTACGAGCCGCCGGCGCCGACGGAGCCGACGGAGGGCGAGGAGGAAGGCGAGGACGAGGAGACCGCGGAGGAGCCCGTCGAGGCGGCCGTCGAGGCGCCCGCCGCCGCGGACGCGGCCATCGCGCGTCTCACGGCCTGGCTCGCCCCGTTCCGCGAAGCCAAGCGCGCCGACCTCGCGAGCTCCCGG
>DAINRN010000193.1:0-4485 GCA_036741815.1 Acidobacteriota bacterium | reverse complement strand
CCCGTGGAGGAGCGGTTCCGCGCGGTGCTGGCCTCCCGCCGAGCGGAGGGTCCCGTCTCCATCGACGCGTGGCGGCTCGCCCTCGAGCTGACACCGTCCCCCGCGGACCGCGCGGCCCTGCTCACGGACATCGAGCACGCCTGGATCAGGGGCGACTGGTCGCCCGACGGGCTCGCCCCGCTCGTCGAGGTGCTGGCGCGCCTCGCGCCGGACGAGGCTCCACGCTGGCTGCGCCGCTGGCCCGCGGCCTTCGACTACGCCCACGTGGCGCGCCGCGCGCGCATCCACGAGGTCATGGGTGATCACGACGCCACGAGGACCGTCCTCGTGGAAGGCCGGCGCCGCGGGTTGTGGAGCGCGCCCGACGAGGTCCGAGCCTTCGACGCGTGGCGCCGGGCCAAGGCCCCGGCCGCGGGGACGCCATCGTCCGCGCCGGCGGCCTGGAGGGCGGCGCTTCCTTTCTGGAAGGGAAAGCCGGGCGAGGTGGTGGGTCCGCTCGGCCGCCACCTGGCCGCCCATCCCTACGACGTCCGCGCGGCGAGGGCCGCGTTGCGCTCGCCCCAGGGCGGCGACGAGGAGCCGCTGCGCCGGGCCGCGCTCGCTCTCGACGACCCGACGCTGGAGGCGCTGGGCGGCCTGGGCTCCGACGAAGCGCTCCTCAGGCTGCGGATCGCGCGCGGCCTGCTGCGCCCTTCGCCGGCGCCGCGCGCCCCCCGTCTCGCGCTCGGCCCCGTGGACCCGGCCGGGATGGCCCGCGACCTCGGGCGCCGGCACATCGCCCGCGCGGAGATCGACGCCGCGCTCGCCGACATGGCGCGGATCGCGGCGCGGGCCGAGGACGCGGTCCTGCGCGACACCGCGATGGCCGCGCTCATCGACCGCAAGGCGTCGAACCTCAAGCCGCTCCGCGCCGAGCTGCGCGTCCTGGGCCTGCCCGAGGGGCAGCCCCTGCCGTTCCGCGTGGTGTCAGGCGTGCCGGCGCCCTATCGGCCGCGCGACCTCAACTGGGGCGTGGTGTCCGCCGTGCTCACCGCGGAGGAGAGGCGATGAGGTTCCCTGCCCTGGCGGCGCTTGCGCTGGCGGTGGCTCCGGCCGCCGGCGCCTCGCCGGGTCCCCCGCTGCCGAAAGCGCCCGTGCGCGTGGTCATCGAGGACCCGGCCGCGTTCGACGCCGCCCTGACCGGCGCCTTCCGCCGCGTCCTCGTCGGCCAGCCTTCGGACGAGCCCGTCCTCGCCGCGTGGCGGCGGACACGCGTGGGATCCAAGCTCGAAGACCAGTGGGCGAAGCTCTCCGGCGATCTCCCCTGGACCTGGGACTCCATCCGCCGCCTGAAGCCGCGATCGGTGGGGATCGCCCTGCTCGAGGTGGGCCATCTCGAGGCGGTGGTCGCGATCGACACGCCGCTGGCCCGCCTGCCCGTGAGCCCACGCGCGGGAAAGCCGAAGACGCACGGCGGCGTGGCGTACCAGCTCGTGGCGCCGGGGGCGGCGGACGGCTCCGAGGACAGCGACCGGCGCATGGGCCTGGCCTGGGCGCGCATGGGCAGCGTCCTGATCCTGGCCACCAGCGAGCGCGGGCTGCGGCTGGCCATCGACGAGTCGCTGGCGGGCCGCGGCTTCGCAGCGCCGTTGCCGGGGCTGATCAGCCTCGAGCTCGACGTCGATGCGCTCCGCCAGGACCGCTACTTCCGCCGGGAGTTCCTTTTCGGCCAGGGACCCGAGCAGAGAACGGTACGGGCGGCACTGCGTCTCGAAGGCGGACGGCTGGTCGAGGTGCGCGAGGGCGAGGGGGACGCCGGCACCGCGGGCATGATGTTCGACGCTCCGGGCGCGGCGGCCAGCGGCTGGGAGCCGGACGGCTCGACCGTGGGCCCGGCGCTGCGCGCGGCGCTCCTCGAGCCGATTCCCGCGCCGTCGGACCGGCCCGTACCCCCGCTCACCGCGCTCCCCGCCGCCACGGCGCAGGCGGCGGAGAACCGCTACCTCACGAACCTCGAGCGGCCGCTGGTGCGCGGCGCGTCCGCGCCCTGGGAGGAAGGCGAGCTGGCCCGGTGGCGGGCGCTGTGGCACGACGCCGCGGTGCCGGGATGGGGCTACGCCATCGAGCCCGACGGCGTGCGGCGGATCGTGTTCGCGTGGCCCGCCGAGCGGGACGAGGAGCTCGTGGGGCTGTGCCGGGCCACGCTCGAGCGCCGCGCGGGCCGCGCCACGGTCGGCGCCGTGGGCGACTCGCGGGAGATCAGCGTGGGGCCGGATCTCCCCGCCCTCGCCGTGAGGCGCACGGGCGGCTACGTGTGGATCGCGCCCAGGGCACGCGACCTCGAGCGGGTGGCCGCGCCCCGGCCCGCCGGCGACGTCGTGCGCTGGGGACGCGTGGACCTGCGCGCGCTGCGGGCGGAGGCCCCGCGCTGGGAGAAGGCGGAGGGGCCGGCGGCTCCCGAGCAGACGCGGCCGCTGTCCGACCGGGTCCTCGGCCTGCTCGGATGGATGCCCCGGACGACCACCCTGGCCGTGGAGCGCAGGCGGACGGGCGCCGGTTGGTCGGAGACCCTCGTGTTCGGCACGGAATGATGATAGCGCTGCGCACGGCCCTCGCCGCCGCGGCCACCGCCGTCCTGGCCGCCGCCGCCGCGCAGGGCCAGGCGCGACTCGAGACGTGGCGCCGCGACGCCACGGGAGCGGTGACGGGAGCCCCTGACGCCGGCCGCGCGGTCCCCATGGGCTCGCTGCAGAAGCCGTTTGTGGCCGAGGCCTGGGCCGCGGCGCATCCCGGCGCGCCGGCGCCGCGCTTCCATTGCGACGGGCGGTCCTGCTGGCGGCCCTCGGGCCACGGCGGCCTCGGACTCACCCGCGCGACCGCCGTCTCCTGCAACGCCGCGTTCCTGACGCTGGCCGCGGACACGCCGCCCGCCATCCTGCGGTCCACCCTCGAGGCGGAGGGCTTCACGGTGGACGGCGACATGACGCCAGAGGCCGCGATCGGGATGGCCGACACGGTCGCGATCTCGCCGGCGCGCCTCCTCGAGAGCTACGTGCGGCTCACGCGGACGCCCTGGGTGGCGGGCGACGCGCTGCGCCGCGAGGTCCTGGCTGGCCTGCGCCAGGCGGCGCTGGAGGGGACGGCCCGGGGCCTGGGCCGCCGCGGCGTCTGGGCGAAAACGGGGACGGTCGAGGACCCGGAGCGCCGGGGCCTGGCCACGATCGGGTGGACGCTCGTCGTCGACGATTCCGGGGCGGCCGTCCTGGCGCGGCTCCAGCCCGGCACCGGACGGCAGGCCGCGGCCGCGCTCGGCCGCGCCCTGGACGAGCGGACGACGACCGACACGCACGCGGGCCCCGATCGCCGCATCCGCGTCCTGCTCTTCGATGCCATCCGGCCGCGGGGGGTCCGCGCCACGAACCGCGGGCCGGAGCCGGCGGCCCGCTCGCGCGGCTCCGTCCCTCCCGGCGAGACGGTGTGGCTCCGCGCGGGTGAGCGCCTCGGCGAGTCCCTCTGGCGCCTGGCCCTGCCCGACCGGCCGCTCGACCGAACGGTGAAGGCGGCGCTCATCGCGGAAGCGGGCCGCGACGGTCGATTGGAGATCGTGGCCGAGATGGAGGCCCGCGAGTACGTCTCGGGGATGATCGCCGGCGAGCTGCCGGACGGGTCACGCGCGCGCCGCTTCGAGCTGGGCGCGGCGGCCCTGCGGTTGCGCGCCATCGGCCCGCGACACGCAGGTGCGGATTTCTGCGACACGACCCATTGCGCGTGGTTCATCGGGCGCGGGCCCCGCCTCCGCTGGCCCTCGCCCCGCCAGCCGATGGTCGAGAGCGCGCCCGTGCGCGCCCTCGCGGACGAGGAATGGACGGCCATCGTCGCCGCCGCGCGGCAGCCCGGTCCCGCCCACTGGACGGCCCATTGCGGCGGCCAGCCCCTCTCCGAGCACGCGGTGTGGGGCGGCGGCGACCGCCACGCCCCCGCGTGCCCCTTGCACGCCGGCGCGCCGCCGGCCCCCTGGACGCGGTTCTGGCCCGACGACGCGCTCGCGCGCGCGTTCGGCGGGCGCGTCACGCGGCTCGAAGCGACCGTCGAGGACGGCGTCCATCGGCTGCTCGTCGAAAGCGGAGGCACGACGCGGCGTCTCCTTTACGACGACGCGCACCGGACGTTGGCGTCCGTCCTCGGGTGGGACGCGCTCCCCAGCCCCCCGGACCATGTGACCCGGGCGGCCGCCGGGTTCCGCGCTGAAGGTGTCGGCGCGGGCCACCGGGTGGGCCTCTGTCTGGACGGTGGAATGGCTCGTTCAGCCGCGGCGCGGGGCGTGGGGCGCGACGGCGACGATCAGGCGCTGGATCTCGGCCACCACCGCGCCCCGGGCCACCGCGGGACAGAATGACGCCGAGAGGCGCAGCTTCCGCCGATCGCCGAGGGATCTCCATGGGCACGCCGCCCATGACCTCCTCGATGTCGTCGAAGGCCAGGCGACGCCCGCGGTAGGAGACGCCG
>DAINRN010000192.1:0-6831 GCA_036741815.1 Acidobacteriota bacterium | reverse complement strand
GTGGTTCCCCGTCTGATGCACGAGGTCCGCCTCGTTCCGGAAGGCATCCATCGCCTCTTCGTGCCGGCCCGTTGCCCGGCATGAGTAGCCCATGGCGGACAGCCAATACGTCCGTAGATCCACAGGGCCCTCTGGAAAGAGATCGTTCTCGACCTCTTTGAGGAGAAGCCAGGCCTTCCCGTACGCCTCCCGTCGGTTGGCCACCGCGGCCTGGAGGACGGCGACGCGCCCCACCAGGAGGCGGTCGTTGCGGGCGTCCGCGGCCTGCCGCGCCGTCGCCGCCTCGCCCTCCGCCTCCTCGAGCCGTTCCCGCCTCATCAGGAAGTAGGCAAGTCCGATGCGGACGAAAGCCTCCGCATTCCGGTCCCCACGCCCCGCGAAGCCGTCCGCCGCGACACGGAAGAGCCCTTCCGCCCGATCCCTTCCCTGGTCCGCCTCGAGCTGGGCGAGATAACCACGGGCGAAGTGGTTTTGCGGGTCCCGCGACAGGAGCGCTTCGAGACGGTCTCGCGCGGCCTCCCAGGTGTTCTCGCGGAGCGCGACGAGATAGAAGCAGAGGTAGGACGCGTAGGACTCGGGATGGGCCCGGACCTGCGCGTCGCACTGGGACAGGGAGTCCGCGGCCAGGCTGGGCGCCGCCAGGCAGGACAGGACGGCGAGCACAGGGAGCCTCGTCAACACCCCTCCCGCACTGGAAACGCTCGCCGGCATGCCGCTCCCTCAGGTCGCCGCCGGCAGTCTACGCCCCCTCCAGGAACGTGGGCGGCCGCCGGCGCTGAGGGGATCGCCGCCCCGCGTGCGTTATCCCGGGGAGAGGGAGGTTTCAAATGACATCAAGGCATGCGTTCGGCGGGCCCCGGCGGCTCCTGCTGCTGGCATGTGCCGGGATCCTGGGCTGGATCGCCACCGCCCCCGCAGTTGGCTTGGGAGCATCCCCCCAGGCCGTCGTCACGTTCCATTCCGGGCCGGTTGGCGTCATCAAGGACGATGTCCTCAGGGTGAACGTGACCAACCTGAACGCCACGACCCAGCAGGCCCAGATCCAGGTGGTGGACGAGAAGGGCTCGACCCACGGCATCACCAACTTCACGCTGCCCGCGGGGCAGACCGGTTTCTTCGACGTGCCGTTCAGTGGGATCGTCGGCCGGCTCATGGTCCGGGCCCGGACACAGTGCACAAACAACTTGTTCCTGGTCTCGACCGAGATCTACGACGCCAACACCCTGCAGACCAATCTCACGTTGAGCCGGAACGATATCATCTTCGGTGATGTCGCCCAGTTCGCCGCGGTGGGGATCACGGAGACGGAAACCGCCCGCCTGGCCGTTGCGAACCTCGGGGCCACCACGGCACAGTTCACCCTGGAGTTCATGGAGAAGGACGGGACGGTGATCGAGAGTGCCATCCTGAGCGTGCCGCCGAAGCAGATCGGGTTCCTCGACCACGACGGGAACGGCGTGCTGGGGCGGAAGGTGCTGCGAGCGACGGGTGGTGCTGGAGCCGGAAAGGCGGAAATGTCCGTGGAAGTGTTCGACACCCTCACCGGACGCACGCGCTACATCGAGCAGGACAATCTCATCGACTGAGCAAGGGCCTGGCGACCGGTCCAATCTCCTGAACGTCCGCTACGCGCGTTCTTGCGATCGACACCGTTCCGTCATAACCGGGTGCGATACTGGGGACTGACACGACGGAGGGAGGACATGGCACTCAAACCGATTCCCGAGGGCTATCAGACGGTCACCCCCTACCTGGTCATCAAGGGCGCGAGCGCGGCGATCGACTATTACAAGAAGGTGTTCGGTGCCACCGAGCGTATGCGGATGGACGCGCCGGGCGGCATGATCGGCCATGCCGAGATCACGGTCGGCGGCTCGGTGATCATGCTCGCCGACGAATCCCCCGACATGGGCTACCGCGGCCCGAAGGCGCTCGGCGGATCACCCGTCTCCTTGATGCTCTACGTCCCGAACGTTGACGACGTCTTCAAGCGCGCGGTCGACGCGGGCGCAAAGCAGCTCCGGCCGGTGGAGAACCAGTTCTACGGCGACCGCATGGGCACGCTCGAGGACCCGTTCGGGCACGTGTGGTCGATCGGCACGCACGTCGAGGACGTCTCGCCCGAGGAGATGAAGCGCCGCTCCGAAGAGATGATGAAGCAGAAGGCCTGAGGTCGGACGTCTCAGGCCGGTGAGCCGGTCTCGCGCTACAGCTCGGCCGTGATCTCGGCCAGGTCCGCTTCGCTGAGGCCCTTCGCGAAGCGCTGCAAGCGCGGCATCACGTCCGCCGTCTCGAAGTACGCCTGCGCGCAGCCGACGTGGATGAAGCCCGAGGGCATGAAGCGTCCCTCCTCGTAGAAGACGAGGACGATGCGCCAGGCGCCCTTGGCGATCGTGGCCTTGCAGGAGCGGCACTGGGCCCGCCCCGATTTGTCGCGCTCCGCGCCGTTGATGCGCGTCAATCGCTCGCGCTCGACGCCGCTCCTGGCCTGGGCCCTCAGCCGCTCGGCATCGTCGATGGTTGCGGTCGTGGACTCCAGCGCCTCCAGGAACGGCTCGGGGCGCCTGAACGCGCCGCAGTCCAGGTGGAACCAATGCGTGGCCTCGCCTTCGCCGAAGGCGTTGGGCACGGTCTCGCCGAAGCGCATCACGCCGGCGGCGATGGCCTCGCCGCAGCCGCGGCACTTCGACCGGCCGGTCGCGGCGGGCTCGATGAGGTGTGGCACCCGTCCGATCGTAGCGCGCCTGCGGCTCGTCGCGAAGGTAGAATCGGGGCTTCATGGACGGCATATCGACACGCCTGGACGCGAAGCTCCTCTACCGGCGCCTGGACGGCCTCCTCGCCGAGGTGGAGGGCCCGCGGCCGCGCAAGAAGATCATGGAGTCCTTCCTGGGGGACTTCTTCGGTGCATTCCGGGATGACCTGCGCCTGGCGGGAGGCCTGCTCTACGGGCCCCGCCGGGACGACCTCGAGCTCCTGGGCGAGATCGGCGAGCTGCGGGGGGTGAAGGCGCCGGAGAGCGTCGATCCCACCCTCCCTCCCCTGCGCCTCGTCTACCAGCACGGCCTGTACATCTTCGCGGACCCCTCCGACGCCAACGCGCCTGCGAGCTTCGGGCTGCTCGCCTCCGGCGGGGCGGCGGGCGTCGCCATCGGGCGGCGTCCCCACCGCTACGTGATGTTCCTCCTGCTCGGCACGGGCTGGGTGCGCGAGGAGCTGGACTTCACCCTCAACACGGTGCGGGCGGCGCTGGGCTCGCGCATGGTGGAGGAGCGGCTGCGCGGCGGCATCATCGAGGCCGCCGAGATCCAGCAAAGCCTGCTCGTGGAGGAGCCGCCCACCTTCAACGGCTACGAGATCGCGGCGCGCTCCCTGCCCGCGGAGGAGGTGGGCGGGGACTTCTTCGACTTCCTGCCCTTCGACGACGAGCTGCTGGGCTTCGCGGTGGGCGACGCCAGCGGCCACGGACTCCCCGCGGCCCTGCTCGTGCGGGACGTGGTCACGGGCCTGCGCATGGGCATCGAGAAGGACCTCAAGGTGGGCGAGGTGTTCGCGCGCCTCAACCGGGTCATCCACCGCAGCAACCTGTCGAGCCGGTTCGTCTCCGTCTTCTACGGCGAGCTGGAGGCGAACGGCAACGTCGTGTACGTCAATGCCGGGCACCCGCCTCCCCTGCTGTTCTCCCGGGACCGCATGGTGGAGCTGCAGACGGGAGGTACCGTGATCGGGCCGCTGCCCGAGGCGCGGTTCCGCCAGGGCCTCGCCTGGCTGGAGCTGGGCGACGTGCTGGTGCTCTACACGGACGGCATCCTCGAGCGCCGCAACCGGGCCGGGGACTTCTTCGGCCGGGAGCGGCTGGAGGGCGTGGTGCGCGAGGCGTTCGGCCAGCCCGCGGGCGTGGTGCTGCAGCGCGTTTTCGAGGCCGCGCGCGAGTTCGGCAAGACACGCCACTGGGAGGACGACGCCACCGTGGTCGTGTTGCGGCGGCAGGCCTGAGGCTCCGCGCCGCCGGCCACGGGTTGGCGAAGGTCAACGAAGGAACGCGCGCGCCAGGCCCAGGAAGATCAGGAACCCCATGCCGTCGGTGGTGAAGGTGAGGAGAACGCTCGAGCCCTGGGCCGGGTCGCGGCCGAGGCGCCGCAGGAGGAGCGGCACCGCCAGGCCCACGACCGCGGCCACCAGCAGGTTGAGGAGGATGGCGACCGCCATGACCACCCCGAGGGGAAGGCTGCGGTAGAGGAGATAGGCGAACAGGCCCATCACGGCGCCCCAGCCGAGCCCGTTGATCACCGCCACCGCGAGCTCCTTGCGCAAGAGGTGGGGCATGCTGGCCCACGAGAGCTGGTCCAGGGCCAGCGCCCGGATCACCAGGGCCACGGTCTGGTTCCCGGTGTTGCCGCCCACGCTGGCCACGATCGGCATCAGCGTGGCCAGCGCCACCAGCCCCGCGATCGTCTCCTCGAAGAGGCCGATCACCCGCGAGGCGATGAACGCCGTGGCCAAGTTGATCCCGAGCCACAGGGCCCGGTTGCGGGCGCTGTTCCAGGAGGGAGCGAAGAGGTCCTCCTCGCCGCGCAGCCCCACCCGCTGCAGCGCCTTCAGCTCGGCCTCCCGGCGCAGGAAGTCCATGACGGCGTCCACGGTGAGCCGGCCCACGAGCTTGCCCCGTTCGTCGACCACGGGAGCCGAGACGAGGTCGTAGCGTTCGAAGGCCTGGGCCGCCTGCCGGGCGGGGTCGTCGGGCGTGAAGACCACGGCGGGAGGCGACCACAGGCCGGGCATGGCGCGGTCGGGAGCGGCCGTCAGGAGGGCGTGAAGGGGGAGCACGCCCCGCAGGACGTTGCGGGCGTCCACCACGAAGAGGGCGTCCGTCTGCGGCGGTAACTCTCCCCGGGACCGCAGCTCGGTGAGGACATCCGTGCAGGCGCGCTCTTCCCGCGTGGTGACGACCTCCTGCGTCATCAGCTGGCCCACCGAGCCGGGACGGAAGGACGTGCGCACCCACGACCGATCCTGTGCGCTCAGGGCGCCCGTCGCCTCCTCGAGCACGTCCGGCGGAATCGACTCGGAGAGGTACGCGAGGTCGTCGGGGTCGAGCTGCCTGAGGATCTCCAGGAGGGCCGGCCGCGGCGTGCCCTCGAGCAGCGAAGCGCGCACCCCCTCGGACAACTCGACCAGCGCCTCTCCGGCCTGGCGGGACGGCACCTGGGCCCAGGCCTCCAGGCGCTCGCGCGGGGGCAGCGCCTCGAGGATGAAGGCGAGGTCGGCGGGGTGCAACGACTTGAGACGGTTGTGGAGTGCCGCCATGTTCTGCCGGCGCGTGAGGTCCTCCAGGAGCTGGTGCTGCGGGCCGCCCTGGCGGCGGGCCAGGTCTTCGAGGACGCGGCTTCGTTCCAGCAGCTCGACCACCTGCTGCAGGCTCGCCTGCAGCTCCTCGCTCGATTTGACCGTGTACATGGCTGCCACCGATGGCGGGACCACACACGCCCGCGCTGCCGGTGCAGAGCTTAACAGGTGGGATGCGCGTGGGATCGCGCCCGACTCAGCGGCCGCCCTCGTCGTAGAAGACGAGGAGGTCGGTGGAGGGCGGCGTGCGGCCGAGCTGGCGCAGCATCGTCACGGCCTGGCCGCGATGGTACGAGGAGTGGTTCACCACGTGCAGCATCTGCTTCCAGAGAGCGTATTCCCAGGTCTCGCCGCGGAGGTTGACGTACCGGACGTCACGGAAGAGCGCCGCCTCGTCGAGGGTGCGCAGGAAGTCGGCGTGCTCGGCCTGCACCTCCGTCCAGCGCGAGCGGATGGCGCCGGCGTCGGCGTAATCGCCCGACACGAACATCGTCCGGGGCGAGAGCCCCTTCCAGCGCTGGAGCCAGAGCCACTCCGCCCACAGGACGTGGACGAGCGTGTCCCGCAGCGACGGGAAGCTGCTCGGGATGGTCGAGACGAACTCCTCCCGGCCGAGGGTGAGTGCGGTGTCCAGGACGCGCAGGTTCGCCCACCGGTTGTACCGGTAGAGATCGTCGAGGGTCTTCAGGTCCATGCTGTCCTCCCACGGCTAGGATGAGGCCGGCCCACGAAACGGGAGGTCCGCCGTCGCGGCCGGCTAGAGGCCCAGGATCCCGGCCTCGATGTTCACGACCCGTGCCCGGATCTTGTCTTCGAGGACCTTGCGGACGGCGCCGTACTCCGAGGGCGGGACGGGCAGGCGGAACGACCCGGATCGGCCACGCGGCAACAGGATCAGGACGATCTCCGGCGTCTCGCGGAAAGCGATGCGGCCAATGTTCGCGTAGGGCAGGAAGCCCGTGTCGGCCCAGACGCCCTGGTCGTAGAAGCCGAGGCGGATGCTCTGGCAGAGGGGCACCATCAGGATGAAGTAGGCCGCCATCAGGGCCTGGCTCACGACGTGGTGGAGGGGCCGGTCGAGGTAGGCGTTGAGGGCGGTCACGGCGGTGGCCACGACGCCCAGCGCGAGGAGGAAGGGGAACTGGCCCGAGCGGGGCACTGGCCAGGTCAGGAGGGCGGTGGGGCGCACCTTCCTGAAAAGAAGATAGCCGCGCAGGCCGCGGATCAGGAGGATGAGGAAGTAGATGCCGAGGCCGAGGAGGACGACGGTGAGGGCGGTTTCGTTCGAGACCGGGAGCAAGGTCCCTCCGGGTCAGACCCCCGACAGGGCGGTGTCGGCGTCGGCGATGAGGTCGGCCGCGTCCTCGACGCCGAGGGAGATGCGGACCATGCCCGGGTCGATGCCGGCGGCGCGGAGCTGCTCGTCGGTGAAGCCGTGGTGCGAGGTGTGGACCGGGAGGCTGACCAGGGTCTCGACGCCGCCCA
>DAINRN010000191.1:0-6853 GCA_036741815.1 Acidobacteriota bacterium | reverse complement strand
CACCGGGTGGAGGTGCAGGAAGACGTTGGTCATGACCACGAGCACGCGGTTGCGGTTCGTGGACGGCATGCCGTGCCGGAAGATGGACCGCCAGATCTGGGTCTCGGTGATGTACTCCCAGGTCCGGGTCAGGAACGGCTGAGGCGGCTTGGCAGTGGCCATCGATCCTCGCTAGGTCCTCATGCCTTCAGGAAGGACTCCGCCTTGTCCCACTCGCCCTTCTCCTTCTGGAACTTCACCGACTTGTCCACCAGGATCTGGCCGTCGTCGGCGAGGACGATGCGCGCGCGCTCCAGCGGCCGCGGCGCCGGGCCCTCGAAGTTGACGCCCGTGCGGTAGAAGCCGCTGCCGTGGCACGGGCACTTGAACTTGTTCTCCGCGGCCAGCCAGTTGGGCGAGCAGCCGAGGTGCGTGCACACGGCGATGAGCGCGTAGAAGCTGTCGGCCTCGCGCACGATCCAGACCCCGAAGGCGTCCTTCCAGCGCGTGTCCACTTCGCCCACGTTGTACTCGCCGGGGAAGCCGGCCTTGAAGGCCTGCGGCGGCTCGAAGAGGACGTTGGGGAAGAGGAAGCGGGCGGTGGCCACCAGGCTCGACGCGCAAGCGGCCGAGAAGGCCACCCATCCCACGGGCAGCGTCCACTTCATGAAGCTGCGGCGGCTCACGGTGCCTTCCGGCTCCGCCGGCTTCTTCTCGAGCGAGGCCTTGATCCCCGGCCCCACGGTGTTGGACCGCGGCGTCGGCTTCACGGTAGGCGCCGGTCCGCCGGGGATGATGGGCGTCATCGGAGGGTAGCCGCTCGGCGCGGCCGCGGCCTTGCCCTCGGCCCCTTCCTTTTCCGCGGTGTCCTTCTCGTCTGCCATCCAAGGACCTCGCCTGTTCGGGTAAACCCCTATCGGACCGCCTGAAGTCCGGTCATTCTACATTCGCGGCGGCGGACGCTGTCAAGGCTGCGCCGACAGCGCGCGCCGCGCGGCTTCCTTCACCTGGGGATCGGGGTCCGCGTCCAGGAGCCCCTGCAGCGCCTTCCGCAGCGCGGGATCGGGCACGGAGCCCGCGGCCGCCGCCGCTTGCTGGATCGCCGCCTCCCTCTGCTCCGGCGTGAGGTCCGGGATGGCCGCCAGGTGCGCGCGGTCCATCATCTGCATGAGGACGGGCGCCGCCCGTGGATCGCGCCGGCGCGCCAGGGCCACGGCGGCGTTCCAGCGGACGTCTTCCACCGGATCGGACAGGGCGGCGGCCAGGGCCGCCCCGCTGGCGTCGCCGGGGAACGAGCCCAGGGCATGCACGGCGGCTTTTCGGAGGCCCGCGTCCTCGGCGCGCGCGAGCTCCACGAGACCGGGCACGGCGGCGGGGTCGGCGATGGCGCCCAGGGCCCACACCGCGTAGATCTGGGTCTCGGAGTCCGGGGAAGCGCCGCCGGGTCCCTTCGCGGCCTGCAGCAGGGCGGGCACGGCGCGAGGGCTGCCCAGACGGCCGAGGGCCAGGGCCAGGTAGCGCCGCACGCGCGGGTCGTCCGCGGCGGACTCCTCGAACACCTTCGTGAGCTCGGTGGCGAAGGTCGGGTCCTCCAGGGCCTTGTCCTTCCGCGCCTGCAGGACCTTCGACAGCTCGAAGGCCGCCTGCCACCGGCGGTTCGCGCTCCCTGTGCGGACCTCGGCCAGGTAGTCCCGGGCGCCCTTCCCCTCCGAGGCGATCATCCCGAAGATCACGAACACGGCCACGCACACGCCCACGATGGCCATGGGGAAGATGAAGAACTGGAGGACCAGGAACGGGGTGGTCTGCCGCTCGGTCTCGGGCGGCGGCGCTTCGTCCGGGGTCACGAGCCGGCGGGGATGCCCCGGGTCACGCCCGGACGCGGTCGCGCAGACGCCGCAGCGTCGCCTCCACGTCCACGATCAGCGACTCGGTGGTGTTCTCGAGCTGGTCCAGGCCGCGGTGGAACATGGCGTAGTCGGCCTGGTCGGCCTCCTCGGCCTCCATGAGGATCTCCAGGCGGGCGGCCCACTCCATCAGCTTCTGCAGGCTGTCCTCGCCGTGGGTGTCCATGTGCGAGGTCTCCGTGCGCCCGAGGTCGAGGCCGCGGAGGAATGCCCCGATCTCGCGGCGCCGGTGCTTGGCGCGCTCCACCACGCCCGAGAAGTTGCGGCGGGCCACCGGGCGCGTGGGGAGCAGGGGCTCGATGGCGCCGCCGTCGAACCGCTCGGCCATGCCGGAGGCGAAGCGGCCCAGCTCGACGCGGTCCGCCTCGGCCTCGCCGCGCTTGCTGACGACCTCGGCCACGCCGGCCTCGCCCGCGGAGTGCTCGGCGGCCACGCAGCCGCGGAGGAGATACAGGATCTCGTCCATGCCCAAGGGGCCGCCCGGCAGCAGCAGGTCGCCGGGCACGAATGGCTCGCCGTGGGGTCCCTTGCGCTGCCAGAGGGGGCTTTTCCGGCCGCTCTTCTTTCCGCCGTGGCTGCCGGCGCGCGCGGCCGTCTTCGGCGCGCCCTCGGCGCCGCCCGAGGGCGGCTTGCCGGCGGCCGCGCCCTTGGCGGCGGCCGGTCCCTTGGCGGCTGGTCCTGCCTTTCCTGCGGTGGCGGCCGCGGGGACGGCGGGCTTGCCCACGACCTTGGGCTGGGGCTTGGCCGCCGCGGGCCGCGGAGGGGGCTTGCGCGACGAGACGGCCGCCCGCGCGGGCTTCCGCGCCGGCTTTGCGGTTTTCTTGCCCTTCAGGGCCTTCTTCCCGGTGCTAGCCATTGTGCGATCCCCTGAGGCAGGAAACGGGGTCCGATTGCCTCGGCTTCACGGGGAAGGTCGTCTGAAGCCTGGGGGAGTGTATCACGCCCGCGCCACGGGACTCCCGTGGCCGGGCGCGGCCGGGGCTAGACCCCGACCATCTTGCTGATCTTGCGCTTTCCCTGGTCGATCTGGTCGAAGGCCTGCTCGGTCAAGCTCTGCACGGTCTTCTCGACGGTCTTCCGGCCGTGCTCGACCTGCTCGTCGATGTAGCCCCTCGCGTCATCCATCATCCGCCGGCTTTCCCGGGCCAGGGCCCGCCGCTCCCGCTCCATCCTCTTGAGGAGCTTGCGACGCGTCTCGCGGCCGTTGTCCGGCGCCACGAGGAGGGCGACCGCCGCCCCCACGCCCGCCGCGACCAGGGCCACCCCGACGTACTTCAGATTGTCACTCATGGGTCCTCCTCCTTGCCGCGACCGCCCGCCCGCCGCGACTCACACATACCCATTGTAATGGCAGGAGGCTTGATGCCGGCTCAGCGGTCGACGATCTCGGCGATGTCGCGCGCCAACGCGTAGAGGTGGGAGCCGATCCCCTCGAGGTTGGCGAACAGGACGACCGCCAAGCCACGGTCGGGCACCGTGTACAGCAGGCTCGTCACCCGCTGCTGGTCGCCGCGATGGAAGACCTCGGTGCGGCCCCGGCGACCGCCGCTCAAGGCCCACCCGAGGCCGTAGCCGGTGCGCTTGCCGTCGCGGGTCTTCTGGCTCGTGAGCATCTGCTTGCGCGTCTCCGGGCGGACGAGCGTCCCGTTCCAGAGGGCGACCGTGAAGCGGGCCAGGTCGGGCGCGGTAGCGCAGAGGCCGCCGCCGGGGATCTTGTAGCTGGTGTCCGCCAGGCCCGAGTTCTGCAGCGCCCCGCCAGGTCCCTTCTGGTAGCCCTGTGCCCGGTGCGGGATGATCTCGAGGACGTCGTCCACCCGGGCGCCGGACATGCCCGCGGGCTCGAAGACGGCCTTTTTGACGTGCTCACCGAAGGGCGCGCCCGCGACCGCCTCCACCACCACGCCCGCGAGCGTGTAGCCGTACGTGGAATAGAGGTACTTCGTGCCCGGCTCCTGCGCGAGGGGGTCGTCCTGGAACAGCGGGAGGGCCTCCGCGAGCGTGGCGTAGTGGCGCGTGCTCTCGAACTCGCCCTCGGCATAGTGGCGGATGCCGGACAGGTGCCCGAGCAGCGCGCGCGTGGTGACCGGCCACGGCTTCTGCGGGAACGACGGCACGTACTTCTGCACCGGCGCGTCGAGGTCGAGCTTGCCCTGCTCGGCGAGCTGCATGGCCGCCACCGCGGTGATCGGCTTGGAGACCGAGGCCAGGCGGTAGACGGTCTCCGCGGTGGCGGGGACCGCGTTCTCGATGTCCGACTGGCCGTAACCGGACGACCAGCGGAGCTCGCCTTTGGTGACGACGGCCACGCTCAGGCCCGGGATGCGCTGGGCGGACATCGTGGCGGAGATCGCGGCCTCGACGGCCTGCAGGGCCGCCGCCGAGAGGCCGGCCGGGCTCGGAGATGCCGCCGGCGCGGGCTGGGACAGGGCCAGGGCGACGGGGAGGAGGAGCCCGGCTACTCCAGCCAATCCCGGTCCTTCAGCTTCTTTGGAAGGTACTCCTCGGTGATGAAGCTGATGCCGTGGCGGGAGAGGGCCTGAATCTCGAACTTCAGGCCGCTCTTGATCATCTCCTGGATCTCCCGTTGCCAGCGCGCGTGCTTGAACCAGGGATAGGCAAGCATCTGCTTGGCCCGGTTGTTGTCGCCTTCGTTCATCCTGATCGAGACGTTGTTGGGTAGCTTGTACTTCTCCTTGTCGAAGGACGACAGTCCTATGAAGCGCGCGTCGGGCACGGCCAGGCGCATGGACTCGTAGGCCAGGTTGATCGAGCCCTGCTTCATCACGCTGTAGATGTAGAAGCCCCAGGGGTCGTTGTCCACGAGCACGTACACGGGGAGCTTCAGCTCGCGGTGGAGCCGCTGGACGAGTCGCCGCACGCCCCTTGGAGGCTGGCCCCCGCCTTCGACGATGATGCAGTTGTTGCGCTTCCAGAACTTGTCCTCGTTGAAGCGCGTCCAGACCGCGTCCTTCTCGATGAGGAGGACGTACTTCGCCTCGTGCTTGCGGAAGGTGATGACGTTGCTCTCCACAATCGAGGGCACCGCCCAGCCGCCCGAGCCCATGCGGCGCAGGTCGATGGTGTCGCCGCTGTCGGTGATGGTGATGGGGCCCACCATCGAGCCCTCGCGCGAGGCGAAGAGGTGAAGCTCTTCGCGCAGGGCGTCCAGCGTCACCTCGACGTCCTCGATGATGGGGTCCGACTCGTCCTGGTCCTCGAAGGTGTTGTGGCGCGTGTCGCCCAGCGTGTGCTTGGTGACGTAGTAGAGGTCGCGGATGCTCGTGGTCTTGCCGGAGTCGATCAGCTCCTTGCAGGCCTCGCTGACCAGGAAGCTCTGCATGAACTTCTTGGCCATGCCCACGTTGAAGAAGTAGCGCTTCTGCCTCTGGCTCCCCATCTGGATGAGGCGGGTCTTCTCGCTCCAACTCGCGTTGGCCAGGGAGCGCACCGGGATGTCGAGGAAAGGGTTCTTGCCTTTCTCGACCGCCTTCAAGACGCCCTCGGCCAGCTTTTCGATCTTGGCCGCGGTCTTCTTGGAGATGGCGTCCTTGCGCGCGGCCACTAGCCTTCCTCCTCGTCGTCGTCGAAGCTGGGGCCGCTACGTCGCGGCCCCAGACCCCCGCCGCCTCGCCGAAGTGAATTCGGCTCGGCGCCGTGGTTCTTTCCCTTGGCCTTAGTCTTCCGCTTCGCCTCGCGCGCCTCCTGGGCCAGCGCCTTCTCCTCCTCCTTCATCTCCGACGCCGTCACCTTGTGCGCGACCTGCAGGAACTCCCGTTTGATGGGGCCGGGCTTGCGGTCCGTGATCTTCCCGATGGCCGCGGCCACCTCTTCTATGTAGAGCTCGAAGATGCTGCGGCGCTGGGCCTGGTAGTCGGCGGCCTTGCCCTTCCGGATGAACGTGGCCAGCTTGCGGCCGCACTCCTGGGCCGCGAGCTGGATCTCCTTGATGATCTCCGGGTAGTGGGCAACCGCCTCCTTGGACTCGCTGGTGAACGGCACCCAGACGGAGGCGATGTGGACGAGCAGGGCCATCGGTCCCACCGGCAGCGACCCCTTGGGCTGGCTCAGCAGGTAGTTGCGCCAGTCGGTGCGCACGATGCCCTCGGTGATGCCGCAGGCGCCGCGCTGGAACAAGAGGGGGACGCGGTTGGCGAAGCGGAAAAGCTCGATGGTCTTGTCGGCGGGCCAGCTCCCGCCGTAGGCGAGGCCGACCTCCACCTGGAACGGGTTGCCGCGGTACACCTTCGGGGGGCGGGTCACCGTGGCGATGAAGTAATTGTGGCCCTTGATATTCTCCACTCCCTCTTCAGCCGGCCCATCGGGGAACGGCTGCGCTGACGCCAGCTCCCCCTTCGCCGGCGGCTTTCCGGCCCCGGCCGCCTTCTGACCCTTCCGCGCCGGCTTCATGCCCGCCGTATCGAGATCGAGCTGCGTGTTCTCGTCCCCGTCTTCGCCTTCGCTCTCGATCACGTTCAGGAAGCTGACGAGTCCCTTCTTCATCAGCTCGTCGCCGATCGGACTCAAGCAGTTCGTGGGCGGGCTCATGAGCTTGGTCGCGGCGATGGCTTTGTGCAGCTCCTCGGCTTTGGTCCGGTCCTCGCCGAGGACGCGCGGCCGGAGGGCCTTCTTGCCCCAGGGCACCTTGGCCAGGATGTCGTCGGCGGCATGCGCCGAGACGCGGCTGAAGGCGGTCTGCAGGAAGCCGCGGACGTCGTGGCTCTTCGACTCCCGCGCCATGAGCATGAGCGCGCCGAGCTCGACGCCGTGGGGATGGGCCTTGATCTCCAGGGCCTCCTTGGGCAGCTCGTTCGCGGCCCGGGGGAAGGTCAGGGTCTCGTTGCCCGGCCGGTCGGTGCCCGTGCGCTGCGCGGCTCCCACGGGCCGGTTGTAGTGGATGGTCGCGTGCGGGTTCGCGAGCGCCGTGTGCTCGACGTAGCGGTTCACGAAGCGCTGGCCCTGCTGCCAGT
>DAINRN010000190.1:0-6872 GCA_036741815.1 Acidobacteriota bacterium | reverse complement strand
CGCTGACGCTCCGCAACGTCGATCCCCTTGGGGGTGAGCTCATAGGTACGCCGCGCACGCGCTCCCCGCCGGCGCCCGGGCGCCACCACCCACCCGCGGACCAGTCCCGCACGCTGCAGCTGGGCGAGCGCGGCGTAGACGCCGCCATGTCCAAGGCGGATCTGGTCGCCGCTCCGGTCGCGGACGCGCTGGGCGAGCGTCGAGCCGTGGCCGGGACCCTCATAGAGGGCCTGCAGCAACGCCGCGCGGGCGTTCAGCAGCGCTTCCATGGGCTCATTATTACCCATCTCGGGTGGAAATGGCACCCTCGGGTGTCGCTCGGCACGGAGTTTTGGGTCCAAGTTAGGTCCAGCCGTGGCCGCCGGTCCCGCCGTCTCCCGTAAATATGGCAATATGGGTACATGAAGACTACGCTCGACATACCGGATGTCCTTTTCCGCAGGGTCAAGTCGAAGGCCGCTGAACGCGGCCAGACGCTCAAGGAGTTCGTGAGTGAGGCTCTGCAGGAGAAGCTCGCGTCGAAGAGGAGTACGCCTCGCCCCGGCGAGCCCGAGTGGATGCGCGGCTTCGGCAAGCTGCGGCGGCTGCGCAACGAAGCCAGGAGCATCCAGGAGCGGGTTGACGAAACCTTCGAGATCGTGGAGCCGGAGGACAGGGCGTGATCCTGGACACCAACGCCCTCTCCGCATTCGTGGACGGGGATGCCGGCGTGGGCGACGTTCTGCGCAGGCAGGCGCGGGCGGCGATTCCCGTCATCGTGCTCGGTGAGTTCCGGTACGGTATAGCGGAATCGAAGCGGCGCTCGTCCTACGAAGCGTGGCTGGAGTCCCACCTGATCGACTTCGACATCCTGTCGGTCACGGACGTGACCGCCGTAGCCTACGCGGCTCTGCGCGTGGCCCTCAAGCGATCCGGACGTCCGATTCCGGCCAACGACGCATGGATCGCGGCCCTGGCTTTGCAGCATCGGCTGCCCGTGCTGAGCCGAGACGAGCACTTCGACGTCGTACCGGACCTCGACCGGAAGACCTGGTAGTCACCCGTTCCGCGCGTGGGCTGGGATGCGACGCCCATCGCGCTAGAAGGCGCGGGCGTCGATCTGGAACGCCGATCGCGCCTGGCCGTGGGCCAGGCGCTGGGCCCACGTGGACGGCCACTCGGCCAGCTGATCGACAGGCAGCGATCGGATCGACGTGACGCCGAAGCCGGCCGCGGCCCAGGTCCCGGACAGCGGACCTTCGAGGAACGCCGCGGCCAGCATCGGCAGATCCAGGCGAAGGAGCTCGGCGCGGTCGCGCTGCGGGTCCAACGCCAGGACGACGGTCCGGCTCGCGCCGGGCCCGGCCCCCGAAGGAGGCCAGGAGGTCCGAGAGTTATTGATTCGAGCGCTCGAGCCGCTTGCCGCGAACCAGGTCCATGGACGGAGTATCGCACGAACAATTCGGGCGATCCCCGCTATCCTTCGCGTGCGCATGACGACGACGCCCGACAATTTTTCCCGCTGGCTGGCCGCCCTCGAAGCGCGCCACCGCGCCGATCTCACCTTCGCCGAGATCCGCCGCGGGCTCCAGGCCCTGTCCTCGCTGTACGTGGAGCGGCGCGGCCGGATAGCGTCCGGCGCCGCGCTCGACGGCGCGGGCAAGCGCGCCGCCTTCGCGCTGTACCTCGGTCCCCTGCACTTCCTGATCGTCCGGGAGGTGGTGCGCGCCCTGCGCGCAGCCGAGCCCGCGCCAACCCGCATCGTGGACCTCGGGTGCGGGACGGGGGCGGCGGGCGCGGCCTGGGCCCTGGAATCGTGGCCCACTCCCGTCTACGAAGGGGTGGACCTGAGCGGCTGGGCGGCCGGGGAAGCGCGCTTCACGCTGCGGACCCTGGGGCTGCGCGGCCGAGCGCAGGCGGGACACCTCGATCGCGCCACCTTGCCCGGCCGCGGCGGCGCGGTGGTGGCGGCCTTTACTGTCAACGAGCTGGACGAAGCCGCGCGCGCACGATTGCTCATGGCACTCCTTGAGGCCGGGCGGGCCGGGGCACGGGTCCTGGTCGTGGAGCCGATCTCCCGCCGGATCGCGCCCTGGTGGCGCGACTGGGCGGCGGCCTTCGCGACTGCGGGAGGCCGCGCGGACGAGTGGCGCTTCCCCGCCGCTCTGCCCGAGACGCTGGCCGCGCTCGACCGAGCCGCGGGCCTCGACCACCGCGACCTTCTGGCGCGATCGCTGTGGCTCGGCCCCTCCGCGGAGGGAGTAACATCACCTCCGCCATGAACCCCACGCTCATCCTCGCGCTGGCCGCATCCCTCGCCCTGGCCGCCGACAGCCCCACGGAGTCGCTGTGGTGGGTCTTCCTCAACAGGGGCCCGAACCGCAACCAGGCGGAGGCCGAGCTGAAGACGATGCAGCAAGAGCACCTGGCCAACCTCGAGCGCCTGTGGAAGGAGGGCAAGTCGCCGCTGGCCGGCCCTCTCGGCGATGACGGCGCCACGAGGGGCATCGTGGTCGTGAGGGCGCCTTCGAGGGAGGCCGTGACCGCCTGCTTCGCTCCCGACCCGTTCGTGCGCGTAGGCCGCCTGACCGTGGAGGCATACCCGTGGTCCGGCCGCGCCGAGTCGCTCGGCGCCGCCAAGGAGCCGGTGAAGCTGGTCCAGGCGACCCTCGTCATCGTGAAGAAGGGGCCGCGGTGGACGGCGGACGCGCCCGACCTGGCTGCCGCCCACGCCGCCCACCTGCGCCGGCTCGATGCGGAGGGCGCCGTCGCCTTGTCGGGCGCCCTTACGGACGGCGGGGACAAGCTGGAGGTGCTGATGCTCCGGACCGCGGACGCGAAGGAGGCGGAGTCGTCGTTGGCCGCGGATCCCGCGGTCCGCGCCCAGCACCTGGCCCTCGAGCTGCACCCGCAGTACCTCGCCGACGGGATCCTCGGCGAGGCCCCGCGGCCCTAGCGGGGGTCCGGCTCGTCGATGGGCTTGAAGGTCTCGAAGAAGGCCCGGCCGCCGCGGTGGTCGGCCCGATCCACCTCGACGAAGCGCCCGCAGCCCAGCGCGACGAGCGCGACGGCCACGCGCACCGCGGACTCGGGGGCTACTTCATGCCCCGGGCCGCCGCCTGCGGTGCCGGCTGCGTCCGGGACAGCTCCTCGTCGATGAGCTCCGTGAAGGCCTCGAGCGGCTGGGCGCCGCTCAGCAGCCGGCCGTTGATGAAGAAGGCCGGCGTGCCCGTCACGCCGTAGCGCGCCCCCTCGTCCACGTCCTGCTGCACCTCCGAGGCGTACTTGGCGGAGTCCAGGCACTGGTTGAACTTCTCGGCGTCGAGGCCGATCTCGGTCGCCGTCTGTTTCAGGGCCTCGACCTGGAGCTTGGACTGGTTGGCGAAGAGCCTGTCGTGCATCTCCCAGAACTTGCCCTGCTCGTGGGCGCACTCGCCCGCCTCCGCCGCCTTGGCCGCGTCCTTGTGGATCTGGACCAGGGGGAAGTCGCGGAAGACGACCCGCAGCTTGTCCCCGTACTTCTCCTCGACCTGCTTGAGGGTGGGGTTCACGCGGGAGCAGTAGGGGCACTGGAAGTCGGAGAACTCCACGATCGTGACGGGGGCGGCGGCCGGCCCCTTGGCGGGGTCCTGGGCCGCGTTCACCGCCACGCGCGGCGGGTCGAGCAGGATCTGCACGCCCACCTTGTCCCGCAGCTCCTTGACGAACACCATCCGGCGGTCGCGGGCACGCTGCTGCCGCAGGCCCGCCTCGATCTGCTTCAGGGCGTCGGCCTCCGGCGTGTTGCCGAAGCGCGGCTTGTTCTTCTCGTAGAACTCCTTCTGGTCCGCCTCCGTCACCGCCGGGACCTTGGCGTCCACCTCCACGCGGATCAGCTCGTCCGCGCTGATGCCCCGCGCCTTGCCCTCCTTGTCGAGGAGCTTGGCGTCGATGGCGTCGTCGAGCAGGGCCCGCTTCTGGTTGTACTCCTGGGTCCGGGCGGCGAAGAGCCGGGGGCCGGCGAGCTCCTCGAACTGGGCGGCGGTGATGGGCTCGCCTCCCACGATGGCGACCGCGTCCGAGGCGGCCTTGGGGGCGGTCTTGGGCTTCTCCGCGGACAACGCGGGAACGGCCAGGGCGACGACGAGGGATGCGGCGAGGGCCAGGGGCCCGGTCTTGGTCACGGTCGGCATGAGCGTGGTCTCTCTCCTCCCCGGGCCGTCTGTGGCCCGGACCGCCCAGGATACCTCAAGACGCCGGCGGTTGCTCGCGGAAGGCCAGGCCCGCGAAGCTGACCACGCTCGCCTCGTCGATGTTCCACTGCTCGTAGCGCAGCAGCTCGCCGCGGGGCGGTCGCACCGCGTGGAGGAACGCGTAGAGCGGCGAGGCCCCGCACCACCGCAGGTCGTCGCTCTTCTCCTGGACGAGCTCCCAGAAGTCCGACGCGCTTCCCGCCGCGACGCGATCGATGCGGGCCCGGTCCCGCGCCTCGACGCGCGCCATGGTCTCGTCGCCCACGCGGGCGCTCCTGCCGTCGCCGTAGCGCCGGCCCACGTGCGCCATGTCCACGCCCAGGACCCAGAGCAGCCGGCGGCCCTCTCGCGCGGCCACCTCGCCCAGCGCTCCCAGGAAGCGGCGCACGGCCTCGTCATCCTCCGGCCGGCCCGCGCCGACCGTGCTCCGCGCGAAGGGACCGCACAGCACGGGCACGATCCGGATGGCCGGGCCGAAGAGGTGCTGGAGGAAGACCACCTGGAACTCGATGGAGTGCTCCACGGAGTGACAGTAGTCCTCGAGCACGGCGCCCGGCCCGCCCCCCTCGGCCAGCTCGTCGACCAGGTCCGTGTCGATGCCGGTCTCGCCGTAAGGCGTCAGGAACGGCTTGCGCGTGAGGCCGAACCGCTCCGGCTCCCCGTAGTGCGAGGTCCCCAGGATCACGAAGGTTCGCTCGCCGTCCGCGGCGCCGAGGGCCGCGTAGGCGGCGCGGTAGGACTGCCAGCCGCCTTCGGGGCTGACGTGGGGGGCGGCGATGCCGATCAGCCCGCCCGGAGCCTGCGCCGCGGGCACCGCCGCGGCCGCCCCGTCCATGTACTGCCCCATGGCCTCCCGCAGGAGGTCCTCCACCGCCGGGTAGGCGGACCCGGCGTGCACCGCCGCGCGCCGCGCCGCGCTCGCGAAGTCGCGGTGGCGCTCGTCGCGCATCCGCGCGAATGTGTCGTCCTCGAGAAAGCCCGCGCTGCTGAGCGTCGTCCTCAGGTGCCCGAGGAAATCGCCGACGCGCGGGTCGTCCGTGAGGCCCATGAGCGCCTCGCGGACCTGGGCCTCTTCGTACCGCCCGTTGAAGAAGGCCAGGCACGGCACGACCGCGGGCGGAATGACGAGGACGATCTCCGAGTACCGGAAAGGGTCACGGACCAGCAGCCCCGGACGGTCGGGCAGCGGCGACGGAGTCATCTCGAGCGTGCGCCGCAGCGCCGCCAGGGTCTCGGCCACGGAAACATCGTACAACGCGGCCGAAGGCGCTCACTCGACGTAGCCCAGGGCCCGCAGCGCTTCCCTGTCCGCCGGGGACAGCTCGACCTTGCGGCCCGCGCCGACCTGCAGGCGGAAGGCCTCCTCGGCGGCCCGCCGCGCCCGCGACTCCATCCAGAGGTACTCGACCGTCTCCGGCCGCTCCTCGCTCAGGTCCCGCGTCTCTCCAGGGTCGTGAGCGAGGTCGTATAGCTCGAACCGGTCGGAAGACGCCGCGCCCGGCTCCTCGTTCGCGATGAGCTTCCACGCGCCCCAGCGTACGGCCACCTTGTCGGCCCCCGCGTACGTGACGCGGCTGACCAGGATCCGCTGCGCGCCCGTGGCCCCCTGCGGCCCGGCGGAGGCCAGGCCGGCGAGGTCCGACCCGTGGAGCTCCCGCGGGATCGGCAGGCCGGCCAGCGCGAGGAAGGTGGGCGCCACGTCGGCGTGCTGCACGGGAGCGGCGATCCGCGTCGCCCCCGCCATGCCCGGCGCGCGGAGGGCGAGAGGCACGTGCGCGGTCTCCTGGTAGAGCCGGACGCCGTGCCCGCGGTCCCCGTGCTCGTCGAAGCCCTCGCCGTGGTCGGCGGTGAAGGCGATCGCCGTCCGCTCCTGTACACCCTGCGACTTCAGGCCGTCGAGCAGGTGGCCGAATGCGGCGTCGCTCTCGTGGACCTCGCCGGCGTAGGCCGAGCGGACCAGGGCCATGTCGTCGGGCGACACGCGCGGGTCGAGCACCAGCGCGTTCACGTCGCCTACCCGCCGGCGGCCGGCGGGAAGGAAAGGGCGCCAATGCTCCGGCGCGGGCAGGTACGGCCGATGGGCGCCGAGCGTGTGCACATAAATGAAGAAGGGGCCCTGCCGGCCCCGCGTCCAGGCCAGGGCCGCCTGGACGACCTCGGCCGAGGGGCGGCGCGGGAGAGCGGTCCAGGCGTCGAAACCCTGCGCATAGCCGAGGGCGGGGCTGGCGACGTCGTTGGCGACGAACGCAGCCGTGGCATAACCCGCGGCATGGAGGGCCTCGGACAGCGTCGTCAGCGCGGGCACCACGGTGTTGCGCGTGCCGAAGACGCCGTGGGCGTCCACTCCCAGGCCCGTGAGGAGCGAGGCCACGGAGGGGCGCGTCCACGCGGACTGTGCGGTCGCGTCCGCGAACAGCCAGCCCTCCCGGGCGAAGGCGTCGAAGCGCGGCGACGTGGGCCACGCGCTCCCGTACGCGGAGAGGAAGTCGGCCCGGACCGCATCGGCAACGAACAGGACCAGGTTCGGCCGCGGCGAGACGGGCACCTTCACGCTCGCGCAGGGCGACGTCCTGCAGGTCGCGGCCGGGCAGCCCAGCTCGTGCACGCGCTCGCCCACCGTCGATCACACGACGCAGGACTTGGGTGGGTTTCCCTTTCCGC
>DAINRN010000189.1:0-6872 GCA_036741815.1 Acidobacteriota bacterium | reverse complement strand
AGGTTGTTGTTCTGCTCCTCGATCTCCACGTAGCGGTCCGCGAACTCCTTGTTCTCCGCCTCGACCTCGTTGAAGCGGCGCTGCACCTCCTGTAGCTCCGCCTCCAGCTCGCGCACCCGGGCGGCCAGCTCGCGCGCTCGCTCGTCCGACGCCGCGGGCGCCGCCGCGCCCGCGAGCTTCAGGCGCAGGCGCTCGTTCTCCTTCAGGAGCTCCTCGGTGAACTCCTTGGCCTTGGTGAACATCTGCGCGAATTCCTGACTCCGCTTGAGGGGATCTTCGGGGATCGACATGCGTGTACCCTGGGGCCGATTCTAGCGCATCAGTCCCGCTTCTGTGCCGCCTGGAGCTTGCGCTGCAGCAGGGCGTTCTCCAGGGCGACGCCGGCCTGGTCCACGAACAGCTCGAGGGCGTCGAGGCGGCCCAGCTCCCGGCCCGAGTCCGGGTTGTCCCCGTAGAGCAGGGCGATCGTCTCCCGGTGCGCGAGCAGTGGCAGCAGGGCCAGGGAGGCCGTCTGGTAGCGGCCGATGCGGCCCATCAGGAACCGGGTCCACTTCCCCTCGGGCAAGGGGCCCGCGAACGGCTTGCGCGAGACGGCCACGTCCCGGAAGACCGAAGGTTCGGACAGCGGGATCGCGATGTCGCGCGCCGCCAGGTCGAGGCTCTCCCCTCGCGGCGCGGACCCGAACCCGCCCAGGCCGCGCACTTCTTCGCCCTTGACCAGGAAGAGGATCCCGCGCTCGAAGAACTCGCGCGCCACGGTCATGAGCAGGTGCGAGATGTCCGTGGGGTCGCTGGGACGGCGCAACTCCTCCAGGCGGCGCTGCAGGATCGCGAACTGGCGCGACATCTCCTCGGCGGTGGCCGGCGCGGCCGTGGGTGCCTGCGCTGGCTTCGCCGGAGCCGCCGGTGCCGGCCGGGTCGCGCGCGGCAGGACGTCCGCCACCATCTTGGCTGCGAAGGCGGCCAGGTCCGCGCGGAACTGCTCCGGGTCCAGCTTCGACAGCCCCGGCTTGAACACGAAGTTGGAGATCCTCATCTGCTTGGCCCGCGCCTGCAGCGCCGGCCCCAGGGTCTCCGCCATCATCAGGACGGGCGGATGGAGGTTCATCTTCCACAGGCGCTTCACGACCTCGAAGCCCCCCTGGAAGGACGACCCGCCCGAGGTGGGCATGCCCAGGTCCGTCACGAGCAGGAACTCCACGCCGCCCTTGCCCAGCTTGCCCGCCTTCTTGACCGCGGCGTCGGGGTCCCCCGCCTCCACGACCTGGTACCCGCCGCGGGTGAAGTGCTCGGCGAGGACGCGCCGGACGTCGTCCTCGTCGTCCACGAGCAGGATGACCCGGATCTCCTCCGCGGGAGCCGCGGGCGGCGGCGCCGGGGCGGCCTCCGGCGGCTCGGCCTCCTCCAAGGGTTCGGCGTCCGCCAGCAGTTCGGCCTCTGCCAACGGTTCGGCTTCCACCAACGGTTCGGCTTCCGCCAACGGTTCGGCCTCCGTCAACGGTTCGTCCCCCTGGAGCGCTTCCGGCTCCGGCTCCAGGAACGACGACTCCACGGCAGCGGTGGAGTCGCGGCGGTCCTCGTCCATGCCCTTGGTCAGCGTCAGCAGCAGCTCCTGCGGGTTGATGCCCACGCGGAGCGTCTCGTCGGTGATGTCGTGAGATTCCACGAACGCGGGGATCTCTTCCGCCAGGCTGAAGCTGAACTGGCCCTCGTGCAGGCGGATGAGCTGCTGCAGCGCCGCCTCGATGCGGCCCCGGATGCGCGCCGCGCGCTCATCCGGCGGGAGCTGGCGTATGTCGGGGTCCACCGGGGGACTGTCCCAGGTGAAGCACGAGACCACCAGGCCCCCCTTGAAGACGACCGCGCCCTCTCCCACCGTGGTGCCGATGGTGAGCCAGCCCGTCCTCTTGCTGAAGGAGACGACCTGGAGGATGTCCAGGAGCGGGAGGTCCTCGAGGTTGCCGGTAAGGGTCAAGCGCAGGCCCCGGGATCCACGGCGTTGAGCTTACACCGCCGCCAGGATCTCGTCGGCCATCCGCGCCAGGGGCACGGACCGGTCCACGACCCCGGCCTCCACGGCCGCCTTGGGCATGCCGTAGATCACGCAGCTCTCCTCGCTCTCCGCAAACGTGCGTCCGCCCGTCTGGCGGATGGCGCGCAGGCCCTCCACACCGTCCGATCCCATCCCCGTGAGGACCACGCCCAGGCTGCGGGGCCCGTACGCCTTCGCCACCGACGCCATCAGCACGTCCACCGAGGGCCGGTGCAGGGTCGCGCGCGGCTCGTCGTCGAGCAGGATCCTGGCCGCCGAGCCCCGGCGCTGGACCTTCATGTGGAGCCCCGCGGGGGCGATGAGGACGACGCCCGGGCACACGCTCTCGCCGTCCTGCGCCTCGCGCACGGGGATCGCGCTCCTCGAGGCGAGGCGGTCGGCGAGCGAACGCGTGAAGCCCACCGGCATGTGCTGCACGACCAGGATCGACGAGGCGAGTCCCGTGGGGAGCTTGGGGATGATCGCCTGGAGCGCGGGCGGGCCGCCCGTCGAGGTGCCGATGACGACCACCTCGGCGCCCTTGACATGGGGAGCCGGCGCCGCGGCCCGGACCTCGGCGAGGGCGCCGTCCTGCGCGTGGACGCGCTCGCGGGGGACGCGGGCCAGGGCCCGCACCTTCTCCTTCAGCTCCTCGGCCAGCTCCAGGAGGTTCATGTGGCCGCGCACGCTGGACTTGTCCACGAAGTCGAGGGCCCCCAGCTCGAGGCCGCGCAGGGTGACCTCCCCGCCCTCGCTGGTGAGCGAAGAGAGCAGCAGGACGGGCACGGGGCACTCGGTCATGATCCGCCGCAGCGCCTCGAGCCCGCCCATGCGAGGCATCTTGATGTCCAGCGTGACCACGTCCGGCCGCAGGGCCAGGGCCTTCTCCAGCCCGTCCTTCCCGTCCACCGCCGTGCCCACCACCTCGATGTCGGGGGCGCTCGAGAGCATCCGCACCATGGCCTGGCGCACGAACGCGGAGTCATCGACGACGAGGACGCGGATCACGCCGCCGCCTTCTGGTAGACGATCGCTCCCTGGAAGCGGATGGGCGTGAAGAGGTCGGTGATGCGCGAGAGCGACTCGGCGTGCCCGAGGAAGAGATACCCGCCGGGGGCCAGGGCCTCGTGGAACAGGCGCACCACCTTCGAGGTCGCGGTGTCCGAGAAATAGATGAGCACGTTGCGGCAGAACACGGCGTCCAGGGGCGCCAGGCCCTCGTAGCTGGCGGGGTCCACCAGGTTGCCCCGGCGGACCCGGGCCAGGCGGCGGATGCCCTCCTTCACCTCGGCCCCCACGCCCTGGCGCACGAAGTGCCGCTCCATGATGGCCGGGCTCACGGAGCGGAACGAGTTGTGGAAGTACAGCCCGCGCTTCGCCTTCTCCACCGCGGCGGCGTCCACGTCCAGGCCGAAGACCTGGACGTCCCAGTTCCAGAAGAACATGCCGCTGTCGTGGATGATCATGGCCAGGGTGTGGACCTCCTCCCCCGTGGAGCAGCCCGCGGAGAGGACGCGGAGCGTGCGGTCCCCGCTGCCGGTCTTGCGCTCCTTCAGCGCCCTCAGGATGGGGTCCGCGAAGACCTGGAGCTGGGGCGACTCGCGGAAGAAATACGTCTCGTTGTTCGTGAGGTGGGTGATCATCCGGTCCAGCTCCTCCGCGCGCTGGGGCCCGAAGCGGAGGTAATGGTAGTAGTCCTCGAAGGACTGCAGGTCGAGGCCGGCCAGGCGGCCCTCCAGGCGCGAGCGCAGCGACGAGCGCTGGCCGTCGTCGAAGAAGAGCCCGAACCGCTCGTGGATGAACTCGCGGAGGAGCCGGAACTCCTCCTCCGTGAGCTCGACGTCATGGTCCGAGGGCCGGTAGCTAACGGGGCGCCAACTTTCGCAGGGCCACGGCGGCCGCGTGCCGCGCCACCGGAGAGGGGTCGGACGCCTTCAGGTCCATCAGCGGCCGCACGGCCTCGAGGAAGCCGCCGTCGCCCAGGGCCAGCGCGGCCTCTGCGCGCACCGAGGCGCTGTCGTCGGCCAGGGCCGCGAGCAGCAGCCGGCGCGCGCGGCGGTCCTCCAGCTTCCCCGTCAGGTTCACGATGAGCCGCCGCGCCTCCGGCCCGGACCCCGCGAAGCCGCGCTCCAGCTCGGGCAGGGCCAGCAGGCCCGTGCGGCGCAGGGCCTCGGCGGCGGCGGATTGGAGCCCCGGGTCGGCCAGGATCTCGACCAGGCGGCCCGAGGAGCGGGGGTCGGCGAGCTCGCCCAGCGCCGCCACCGCCGCCCGCCGCACGGTGGGATCGTCATCCCCCACGCGCGCGAGCAGGGCCGCGGTGGCCTTCGCGCTGCGCAGCCGGCCGAGCGCGGTGGCCACGGCGCAGCGCACGCTCCAGTGCTCGTCCTCCAGCGCCATCAGCAGGGGGGGCAGGGCCTGCGGGTCGCCGATGGACCCCAGGCTGTCCGCCGCCACCCGCCGCAGGTTCCGGTCCGGGTCCACGAGCATCGCCGTCAGGGGTCGCACCGCTGCCGCCGCGCGCATGTCTCCCAGGGCCTCCACCGCGGCGAAGCGCAGCTCCTTGCGCGCGTCGCCCAGGAACGGCAGCACCCGCGGCACGACGTCGGCGTTGCGCAGGCGCCCCAGGGCCTGGAGGGCCACGAACCGCATCTTCGGGTCCGCGTCCTCGAGCAGGGGCAGAAGAGCGCCCGCCGTCTCCGGTTCCTCGCGCTTGCCCAGCGAGACCACCGCCTGCTGCCGGACCAGGCTGCTGTCGTCCAGCAGCGCCGCGCGCAGCAGGTCGGGCACGCCCGGGGCGTCGATCTCGCCCAGGGCCTTGATGGCGGCGCGCCGCACGGCCTCCCTCGGGTCGCGCGAGAGCGCGATGAGGGCGGGCGCGGTGGCGGGATCGCGCAGCAGGCCCAGGGTCTCCGATGCGCGCACCCGCACCCCGATGTCCGCGTCGCCCAGCGCCTGCAGCAGCAGGGGCGCTACCCGCGCGGAGGACATGCGGGCCAAAGCACCCATCGCGCTCTCCTGGATGAGCTCGCTCTCGTCCCCGAGCATGGCGAAGAGCAAGGGGGCCGCGCTCTCGTCCCCCAGGCGGCCTATGGCGATGGCGGCCTCGGCCCGCACCTCGGCAGACGGGTCGTGGGCGAGCGGGGCCACGAGGTCGAGGCCCCCGGCGGGCACGATCCAGGAGACGCAGCGGATCGTGGCCTGGCGGACCGCGTCGTCGGGGTGCCCCAGTCCGTAACGGTAGGCCGCCTCGTCGCGCAGGCCGATGGAGACGAGGGCGTGGGTCACGTACTCCTGGAGGCCGGGCTCCGCCAGCAGGTCGATGAGCGGCCGCTCCGCCCGCGGCTCCTTGAGCCACCCCAGGGTGATGGCCGCGGTGCGCCGGTTCTGGGCCTCGTCGTCCCCCAGGGTGGCGATGAGGTGGTCCACGAGGTCCTCGCGGCGCAGGGCGGCCTGCACCTCGGGGTCCAGGCTGTCGCCGCCGGCGGTGGCGCGCTGCTCGATGGCCACCACGGCCTGGATGGCCATGTTCCGCACCGCCGCGTCCGGCGCGTAGAGGTGCGGGACCAGGTGGGGCAGGGCCTCGCGGCCCGCCAGGCGGCCGACCGCCTCCATGGCCGGCCCGCGCATCAGCTCGTCGCCCATCAGCTCCAGGAGAGCGGGCGACGCGCGGGCGTCGCCGATCTCGCCGAGGGCGGTGATCGCGGGGTACTGCAGCCAGGCCTCGGAGCGCAGCGCGGACATGAGCGGCAGCACCGCCTCGGGGTCGCCGATCTGCCCCAGGCTGGCCGCCGCGGCGTGCCGGACGTTCAGGTCGAGGTCGGCCAGGGCCGCCACCAGCGGGCCCACCGCCCGGCGGTCGCGCAGCGATCCGAGCATCACCGCCGCGAAGTTGCGGACCTCCTCGTCGGCGTCCACCAGGAGCTCCAGCAGCGGAGCCACGGCGGCGGCCCCCAGCTTCACGTAGATCTCCATGGCCGCGTTCCGCGCCCCCGCGTCCTCGTCGTCGCGCAGGGCGGCCTCGAGCGCGGGCAGGAGCGTGGGAGGGTCGAAGGCCGCCAGGTGCTCGGCCGCGGCCTGGCGCACGGGCCAGCTCTCGTCCGCCACCGCCATGAGCAGGGCCGCGATCGCCTCCGGCCGGCGCGAGGCCCCCAGCTCGTCCACCACCCGGCGGCGCCGCGACTCCTCGCCCGTGCGCAGCGTCTCGAGCGCGGCCTGGATATCGATCATTGCACGCGGAAGACGGAGATGAGCTTGGCCAGGTTCTCGGCCTGCTGGGCGAGGTTGGTGGTGGCCTTGGACATCTCTTCCACCGTGGCCAGGTTGTCGCGGGCGATCTCCGAGATGTTCTCCATGGCCTTCACCACCAGCTCCCCGCCCCGCTTCTGCTCCGCGGTGGCGAAGCTGACCTGCTGGGTCATGCGGTTCATGTTCTCCACCGCGGTCACGATCTGCCGGCTGCCCTCCGCCTGCTCCTTGGTGGCGATGTTCACCTGGGAGGCGATCTTGTTCATGTTCTCCACGGCCACGCGCACCTGCCGCCCGCCCGCGGCCTGCTCCTTCGTGGAGTAGGCGGCCTGGGTCATGATCTTGTTGATGTTCTCCATGGCCGCGCGGATCTGCTTGCTGCCCTCGGCCTGCTCGCGCACCGCCGTCGTGACCTGGCTGGTGGCCGCGTTCATGTTGGCCACGGTCTGCAGCACGTCGGCGGAGGCCTGCGACTGCTTGGCGGTGGCGGAGGCGATCTGGCCCATGAGCTTGCTGGAGCGCGATACCGACTCCATGATGCTGCGCAGGGCCAGGCCCGCCCTGTCCGCCAGCGCGATGCCCTCTTTCGTCTCCG
>DAINRN010000188.1:4516-6879 GCA_036741815.1 Acidobacteriota bacterium | reverse complement strand
AGGCGGTGACCCGCACGACGTGCGTCCCGGTCCCCCCGTCGCGCCCGCGGGCCTGGACGCCGTAGCCCCACTCCACGGAGGCCAGGGACTGCAGGGGAAGCGGCGCCTCGAAGCCGGCGCCCAGGCCCACATAGGTGCGCGACCGCGGGCCCATCCCGGGATCGCGCACGCGCGCCGCGTCGAGGAAGCCGTCGAATCGGACCTTCCGGGCGGCGTTCCACGTCACGGCGCCACGGGCGACAGCGCCGCGATCGTAGCGAAGCGTGGCCGTGGGATAACCGCGCAGCGTGTTCTGGAAACCGTCGAAGCCGTAGCGGCTGAACCGGTCGAGGCCGCGCCCGCCCATCCAGGACGCGTCCACGCGCGCCACGGCCCGCGGAGACAGCACGAAGCTGCGGGCGGCGGAGGCGCCGAACCGCTGGAAGGTCGCGCCCGACGGCTCGGGCCCGGAGAAGCCCCACGCGGTCCACCGCTGCCGGACGGCGCCGTTCCACCAGGCATCGGCCGACCAAGGACCGCGGTGCGCCTCGATCCCCACGCGGATCCCATGTACGACCGGGCTGACGGGCACCACGAACTCCGCCGCCGTGGTGTCGGCGCGCCCGAGGCGCGTGTAGTCGAGCTCGTAACCCAGGCGCAGGCGCGTCTGGCTCCATACCGGCCGGACGACGCCCACGGTGAGCCTCGCCGGCCTCTGTCGCAGGTTCTCCTCGTAGCGCTCGACGCCGCCGGAGAACGCGCGGTCGTTGTAGGAGGCCACGACCGCGAAGCCCGACCCGTGGGCCTGCCAGCGCGAGCCGCCCAGGGACGGGATGGTCCAGGCGAGCTGGGCGAAGACGCCGCCGAAGAACCCGTTGACCTGCGCGCCCGTGCCCAGGAAGTCGAAGTCCACGTAGCTCGCGCCGGCGAAGGGAAGCGGCCGGCCCATGTTGGGATCGACAAGGAGGCCCACGGCCATGGTCCGCACGCGGCTCGCCGTCTCCGCCGTCTCCCGGCGGGGGCTCGCCCCCGCGGTCGTGGCCGGCGCGCGGCGCAGGTAACGCAGGCCCGTGGGTGTGTCCGCCACGATGACCGAGGTCGAGGCGTGGGCCGCCGTCCGTCGGGCGGCGAAGTCCTCCGGGTTGGCCTCCAACCGCGTCAGAATGAGGACGCGGTCGATGGGCGTGCGGTGCCCCGGCCCCTCGTACACCTGGTGGACCTCGGACCTCGCCGGCAGCCAGCCCACGCCGTCGCCGACGCGCACCGCCGTGAACTCGTCGCGCTGCCGCGACGACACGATGGGCCCGCGCAGGCCCGTCTGGGCGGCCTCCGTCCGCACGATCGCGAAGCTTCGCGCGGCGATCCAGGCCCGCCCCCGGAAGAGGCGACGCCCCGGCGACGCGGGCTCGAAGCCCACCACGTAGCAGTCCTCGCCCTCCACGGTCTCGCGGCCCTCGAGACGGTACCGGTAGGCCGCGTCCAGGGCGATGGCCAGCGGAAGCGAGGTCACTCGCTCGGGCTCGAGGAGGGGCAGGCGCGGGACGCCGGTCGCGTCGCCGGCGTACTCCACGCCGTTCAGGCGGAGGGACCTCTGCTCGATCTCGCGCTGGCCGTCGTCCTCGTAAACCATGACGTCCGCGGTGAGTGTCATGGGGGCGGCCAGCCCGGGCGCCTCGAACGTCACCACCATGAAGCCGGAAGAGATGACCTGCCTGACGGCGTTTCGCTGCCGGGCAGCGGCCGCCTGGTGGCGCGCGACGACCTCCTCCACCGTGAGCGTCCGCTCCCCCACCACCTCCACGATCTCGCCCACAGGCCGCGTGGCCAGTATCGTCCGCGAAACGTCACCGGGCGCTTGAATCAGGACGTACCCCTCGACGGAACGGAGCGGCGCATTGCGAGTCCACACGGGCAGCCCTCCGCGCCGCGACGTTCTGTCGAGAGTTGGCGCACCGACCAGGAAGTCGAGGTACGCGCCCACTCCCCTCTTGTCGAGGGGTTCCAGCAATTCCTGCCCCGTTTCAATGCCGATCTCCGTCGAGGGGTTCCCGGCCCGTATCTCCGTCGCCAGTCTCCTGACCTTGAACGCCAACCGGTCCAGGTCATCGCATTTCCGATCCCGCAGGTCGATCAGGATCCTTCCTGCGACGCTCGCCGCCCGCGGCGTTTTCTCCACCTCGGACACGATCAAGCCCACCCGCGCCCCGCGCCCGGCCAGGCGGCGGAGCAGCGTCTCCGTATCGGCGCCATCCGTCGCCGGCTACTCGACGGCGACGACCGGGTCGCGGTGCTGCCCACGTACTTCGTGCGCGGTGACCTTCAGGCCAAACGACTACGCCAGCAGATGCGCTCGGTTCGCCCGCGCTCCGACACGTTTCGGTTGG
>DAINRN010000188.1:0-4506 GCA_036741815.1 Acidobacteriota bacterium | reverse complement strand
GGCCGACCGTGCGGCGGCGACGGCGATGATCGTCACGGCGGCGCTGCCGTGGCTCTCCTGCGGACCGGGCGCGGGCAGGGCCGCGCCCGCCGTTTCGGGTGACGCCGAGACGCTGCTGCGGCTGCGCGACGACGCCCTGGTCCGCGCGAAGGTGTGGCAGCCGCCCGCGACGCCCATCGCCGAGGCCGACCTCGGCAGCCCCGGTCCCAGCCCGTTCCAGGGCCTGGACCGCATCGACTGTCGTTATCAGCTCAAGATGACCAGCGGGCGGACCCCCAAGTTCCACTGTGTCCTCGCCGACGGCCGGGTGATCAAGGTCAAGTACGGCCGGGGCAACGCCGAGCCGCGCACGGAGCCGGCGGCCACGCGGCTGCTGTCCGCCCTGGGCTTCGGCGCGGACCGCATGTATACCGTCAAGCGCGTGAGGTGCCGGGGCTGCCCCGCGTACCCGCACCCGGAGTGGGGAGTCCTGAACGCCCTGTTCGCGCGCGCGGGCGACCACATGGACTTCGAGGACGTGTCCGTCGAGGACCCCCTGCCGGGCCGGTCGATCGAGGCGGGGGACACACAGGGCTGGGCCTGGTACGAGATGGACAAGGTCGATCCCGCGCGCGGTGGTGCGAGCCGGGCCGAGCTCGACGCGCTCCGCCTGATGGCCGTCTTCCTGGCCGATTGGGACAACAAGGCCATCAACCAGCGGCTGGTCTGCCTCCCGGGCGGCGACCTGCCCGACGGCGGCTGCCGGACGCCTTTCGCCTATCTGCAGGACGTGGGCGCCACCTTCGGGCCCAAGAGCCTGGCCCTCGAGGCCTGGCGGGCGACTCCGATCTGGGTGGATCCGTCCACCTGCCGCGTCAGCATGAAGTCCCTGCCCTACCAGGGCGCCACCTTCCGGGACGTCGACATCTCCGAAAGCGGCCGCCGCCTGCTCGCCGACGAGATGAAGCAGCTCCGGCGGGAACAGGTCAGCGAGCTGTTCATCGGCGCGGGCTTCGCGGACTACGTGAAGAGCTCCGAGGCCGGCCGCAGCGTGGACAGCTGGGTGAACGCCTTCGAGGAAAAGGTCCGGCAGATCGCGGACCGTCCGGCGTGCCCGGAGCCGTAGAGTCGTATACTCCCGGACATTGGGCATGCTGGTCGATCTCCTCAGAGCGCAACCGATCGCCGCGGTGTTCCTTACGCTCGCCGTGGGAACCCTGCTTGGCAGGCTGGGTTTCCGCGGGCTGCACCTGGGTACTGTTCCGGCCACCCTGCTGGTGGGCGTACTCGTGGGCCAGGCGGAAGTACACATCACCGGTGAGCACAAGACCTTCTTTCTGTTCCTCTTCCTTTTCGCCACTGGCTATGAGGTAGGGCCGCAATTCTTCGGTGGACTGCGCCGCAACGGTGCGAAGCTGGCGCTCTTCTCGTCCATCGTCGCCCTGTCGGCGTGGGTCGCCGCCTATTCCGCGGCAGTGGTGATGGATTGGGATGCAGGCACGGGCACGGGCTTGCTGGCGGGGGGCACCACGACTTCGTTGCTCGTCGGCATAGCGGGAGATGCGATCAACGCGGCGGGGCTCGATGCCGAGGTCGCGGCGCGGCTCACGTCCAATGTCGCGATGGCCTATGCCGTCACCTACCTCTTTGGTGCCGGGGGCACGGCCTATTTCCTGGTGGCCGTGGGCTTCCGCATGCTCGATCGCGACATGGCAAAGCGTTGCAAGGAATACGAGCAGACGCTGGGCGAAGGATCCGCCACCGACACGTTCAGCGCCTACCAGAACTGGAGCATTCGCGCCCATCGCCTGGCCGGGATACCGGAAGGCGTGGCACCCCCCACCATCGCCGCGCTGGAGTCGCACCTCGCCGGCCACGACATTCCCGTCCGCATCATGCGGTATCGGGATGAGGATGGCCTGCATGACGCGGGACCCACGGTCCTCTTGCACCCCGGCATGGTGGTGGCCGTCGGCATGCCCCTGCGCTGCGTCACCCACGTGGCGGAGCGATTGGGACCGGAAATAGGCGATCCCGAACTGCTGGACTTCCCCATCAACGTGCGCCGGGCGGTGGCCACGAACGAGCGCTGCGTGGGTCAGCGATTGCAGGTACTGCGCACGATGCCCGAGTTCGAGGGAATCGGCCTGCGTCGCCTCCTGCGATCCGGCCTCGACCTGCCGGTACTACCCAACACGGTCGTCGAACGGGAGGACGTCCTGGAGATCACCGGTACGCGCGAACAGTTGGAGGTGGCCATCGCGGCGATCGGCCGCCCCCAGGCCGACGGGTTCCGCGCTGATATTCCCTTTCTGACGGGGGCCATGTTCCTGGGCATGTTCGCGGGGATGCTGAAACTGATCGTGGGTGGCATACCCGTCACGCTGGGCATGGGCGGTGGCGTTCTGGTGATGGGGCTCCTGGCCGGATGGCTGCATTCGCGCGTGCCGCGGATCGGCGCCATTCCGCCCTCGTCGGTCTGGCTGCTCCAGAACCTCGGTATGGGTCTCTTCATCGCCATCGTGGGCATCAGCTCCAGCGCGGGCTTCTTCATCGGCTTCAAGGAAAAGGGCTTCCAGCTGTTCCTGGCGGGCGTGGTGGTGAGCCTCGTCCCCACCATCCTTGGTCTCCTCCTCGGCCGCTTCGTTTTCAAGTTCCATCCTGTGATCACGCTCGGCGCCACCTGCGGGGCGCGCACCGAGGCCGCCGCTCTGGGCGTGGTGCAGGACGCGCTGAACAGCCGGACACCCGCGTTGGGCTTCAGCGTACCCTTCGCCGTGGCAAACGTGGTGCTCAGCAGCCTCACCATCTTGATGGTGTCCCTGCTGTTGTGATGCGGAAGTGCAACGACCCGTGTCCGATGTTGATCGCTGATTCGTCCATGCCATGAAGAAGGGTGCCGAGCTGCTCCGCGACAAGCGGAACTACCGCTCCCTGGCTTTCACGCGAGAGGAACGCGATTCGCTCGGACTGCGCGGCCTGCTGCCCTACCCCGTGGTGGACCAGGGCCAGTTGGTGGAGCGGGTCATGATGGCCCTGCGGAAGCGGGACGACGCCCTCGAGCGTTACATGATGCTTTCCGCCCTGCAGGAACGCAACGAGCGGTTGTACTACCGGACGATCATCGACCACATCGAGGAACTGCTGCCGGTGATCTACACACCCACCGTCGGCCAGGCGTGCAAGGAGTTCTCGCACATCACCAGGGAACCGAAGGGCTTCTTCATCACCCCGGAGGATCGGGGCGACATCGCGAGCATTCTCGGCAACTGGCCCGAGCAGGACATCCACGTGATCGTGGTCACCGATGGGCAGCGGATCCTGGGGCTGGGCGACCTGGGAGCGAACGGTCTGGGGATCCCGGTCGGCAAGCTCGCCTTGTATACGGCCTGCGCGGGGATCCCACCCCAGCATTGCCTGCCGGTGCTGCTCGACGTGGGCACTAACGATCCCGCCCTGCTCGCCGACCCGCTCTACCTCGGCTACCCGCACCGGCGCCTGGAAGGGGAGGACTACTTCTCGCTCCTGGAGGAGTTCGTGATGGCCGTGCAGCAACGCTTCCCGAACGCGCTGATCCAGTTCGAGGACTTCCTCACGCCGAACGCCTACGCGCTGCTCAACACCTATCGGGACAGGGTGCCATGCTTCAACGATGACATACAGGGTACCGCCGCCGTGGCGCTCGCGGGCGTGCTCGCCTCCTCTCGCATAACCGGAAACGCGTTCAAGGATGCGCGCGTCATGTTCCTCGGCGCCGGCTCGGCCGCCACCGGCATCGCCGATCTGATGGTGGTCGCGCTCATGGACGAGGGGCTGGACCCTGACGAGGCCCGGGAGCGGCTCTGGTTCGTGGACGTGAAAGGCCTGGTGGTGAAGGGGCGCGATGACCTCATGGCGCACAGCCTTCCGTATGCGCATGAGCACGCCCCGATGTCCTTCCCCGATGCCATCGCGGCGCTACGGCCCGACGTTCTCATTGGCGCCACCGGGGCTCCCGGCACCTTCACCATGGAGGTGATCGAACGCATGAGCGCGATCAATGCACGCCCGGTCATCTTCGCTCTTTCGAATCCCACATCGAAAGCCGAGTGCACTGCGGAGCAAGCCTACGCATGGAGCAAGGGAAAGGCGGTGTTCTCGAGCGGCAGTCCCTTCGGCGAATGCATCTACGAGGGACGGGTCTTCCGCCCGGGCCAGGGCAACAATGCCTACGTGTTCCCCGGCATTGGCCTCGGCGCCGTGGCGGCGAGGGCGCAACGCATTCCCGAGGCGTTCTTCCTGACGGCTGCGCGTACCCTGGCCTCGCTCGTCAGCGAAGAGGATCTTGCTGCGGGTTCGTTGTATCCCCGGCTGCGCGACATCCGGCAGGTCTCGCTGGCCATCGCCACGAAGGTGGCGGAACAGGCCCACGCGCTGGGGCTGGCCCGACGCGCGCGGCCTTTTGACATCGAGGGGTACGTCTACGATCCCTGATGCAGCGGAGCCTCCGCAGCGTGTCGTGCATCTACAGACGTGGACATACGAAGG
>DAINRN010000187.1:6564-6929 GCA_036741815.1 Acidobacteriota bacterium | reverse complement strand
GGCGTGATCGGGACCTCGTCGATGCGCACCCCCAGGGCGTCGAAGAGCGCGTTGGCGACCGCGGGGATCACGGGGAGGAGCGGCCCCTGGCCGCATTCCTTGGCGCCGTACGGGCCCGCGGGGTCCAGCGTCTCCACCAGGATCGACTCCACGGGCGGCATCTCCAGGGTGGTCGGGCTCTTGTACTCGAGCATGGAGGGGATCTTGTGCCGGCCCTTGCGGAAGGCCTGCTCCTCCATCAGCACCTCGCCCAGGCCCATGTACACGGATCCCTCGACCTGGCCGAGGACGAGCAGCGGGTTGATCGACCGGCCGACGTCGTGGGCGATCCAGACCTTGTCCACGCGGATGATGCCGGTCTCGCG
>DAINRN010000187.1:6115-6546 GCA_036741815.1 Acidobacteriota bacterium | reverse complement strand
CATTTCGCGACGCTCCTGGGCGGAGTGTAGGAGCCCACCGCTCCGAGCGTCCCTACCGCCGACTCCGCCAGCACGACGGCCTCGACGAAGGACAGGGCCTTCGCCGGATCGGCAACGTCCCAGATCCTGCGCGCGCCGGCGCGCAGCCGCTCGACGGGCACGGCCAGCTTCTTCGCCGCCGCCTCGAAGATCGGCGCGCGCACGCGCTGGGCGGCCTGCAGCGCCGCGTTGCCGGTCATGAGGGTGACCCGCGAGGAGTAGGAGCCGAGGTCCACCGGCGTGAGGTCCGTGTCGGCGGTGACCACACGGATGTCCTCGGGCAGGATGCCGAGCTCCTCGGCCACGACGTAGGCCAGGACGGAGTCCGAGCCCTGCCCGATGTCGGTTGACCCGCAGAAGACCGCCACCCCGCCCCCGCGGTCCACCTTGAT
>DAINRN010000187.1:0-6105 GCA_036741815.1 Acidobacteriota bacterium | reverse complement strand
TGATCTGCACGCCCGAGTGGGGCATCGCGTTCCAGTAGATGGGCAGGCCGGCGCCGCTGATGTAGACCGACCCCGCGAGTCCGATGCCGCGGCCCGGGCCCAGCCGGCCGCGCTTCTCCGGGTAGCCGCTCGAGGCGGAGACCTTCTCCAGGCACTCCTTGAGGCCGATGGTGCGCACCTGCATCTGGTTGGCGGTGATGGTGCCCGGCGCGAGCGTGTTCTCGATGCGCCAACGCGCCGGGTCCAGGCCCAGGTCGTGGCAGAACTTGTCGATGTGGCACTCCAGGGCGTAGCGCGGCTGGGGCGTGCCGTGGCCCCGCTTGGGCCCGCAGGGCGGCTTGTTCGTGAAGACCCGGATGCCTTCGAACTTGTAGCGCGGGATCCTGTAGGTCACGGTCTGCAGCGCGCCCGTGTAGTAGAGGCTGGCCACGCCGTAGCTGCCGTAGCCTCCGCCGTCCAGGGCGGAGCGGAAGTGCATGGCGGTGATGGCGCCGTTCCGCTTGAGGCCCGTCTTGATCCACATGGCCACCGGGTGCCGGCCGCGGTGGCAGTAGAACACCTCCTCGCGCGTGAGGGTGATCTTCACGGGCCGGCCGGTCTTCATCGAGAGCTTGCAGGCCACGATCTCGTGGCCGAAGGGATCGCTCTTTCCGCCGAAGCCCCCGCCGTTCGGGCAGGCGATGACCCGGATGTGGGACGACGGCATCTCCAGCACCTTGGCCAGGGCCCGGTGGACGTAGTGCGGCGTCTGGGTGGCCGACCACAGCGTGAGCTTGCCGTCCGGCCCGAAGGCGCCCACCGCCGCGTGCTGCTCCATGGGCAGATGGGTGTTGCCCTCGAAGAAGAAGGTGTCCTCGCGCACGTGGTCGGCCTCGGCGAACCCCCGCTCCACGTCGCCGAAGTCGAACGACACCTCCTTGTGGACGTTGCCGTGCGGCCCGTACTCGTGGATGCGCGGGGCGTCCGGCGCGGCGGAGTGAATCCGCCGCGCCTCTCGAGTCTGGGGGGATACGGCCCCCCCAGACCCTCCGAGGCTCAGGGCTTCCTCGATCGTCATGAAGGCCGGCAGGACCTCGTAGTCCACGTCGATGAGGCTCAGCGCCTCCTCGGCCGTCTCCTCGTCGAGGGCGGCCACCGCCGCCACGGGATCGCCCACGAAGCGGACCTTGTCCAGGGCCAGGGCGTGCTCGTCCTGGCTGACGGGGAGGATGCCGAAGGGGATGGGCAGATCGGCCCCCACCAGGGTGGCCAGCACGCCTGGGTGCGCGGCCGCACGGGAGACGTCCACGGCCCGGATGCGGGCATGGGGATGGGGAGAGCGGAGCATGCGCGCGAAGACCATCCGCGGGAGGACCACGTCGTCGGCGAAGACGGTGCCGCCCGCCACCTTGGCCGCGGCATCCACCTTGATCAGCGGCTTGCCGATGATGTCGAGGTCGCTTCCGTCGGCCATGTCAGGCCCCCGCGCCGGCCGCGGCGCCCATGCGCGAGACGGCCAGCTCCACGGCCTCGAAGATCTTGAGGTAGCCCGTGCACCGGCAGAGGTTCCCGGCCAGCGCCTCCGCGATCTGCGCTCGCGTCGGGCGGGGGTTCTCCCGGAGGAGCGCCTCCGCCACGAGCAGGAAACCCGGCGTGCAGTACCCGCACTGCGCGGCGCCCAGCTCGGCGAAGGCCTGCTGGAGGGGATCGAGGACGCCGTTGCGGGCGAGGCCCTCCACCGTCGTTACCTCGCGGCCCTCGCACTCGACGGGCAGGGCCAGGCACGACAGCACGGGCCGGCCGTCCAGGAGGACGGTGCAGGTCCCGCACTCGCCCAGCTCGCAGCCGTGCTTGGTGCCCATGAGGCCCAGCTCCTCGCGCAGCACCTCGAGCAGCGTGTGGTGGACCGGGGCGAGGGCCTCGCGCTCCTCGCCGTTCACCCGCAAACGGATCCGTGTCTTCTCCATCCCCTCCCGCCGAATTTGAACGGCCGTTCGAAGGCAATTATACGGGCGGTGCTACAATCCGGCCATGCCCGAGGCCGTGGACGTCGCCTGCCCCTGCTGCGGGTCGATGCTCAAGGTGGACCCGGAGACGGGCTCCGTGGTCTGGGTGGACAAGAAGAAGGCCCCGCCCCAGGACTTCGACGACCTCGTGAGCCGCGTGCAGAGCCAGCGCAGCGTGCTAGACCAGAAGTTCGAGCGCTCGGTGCAGCAGAACAAGCACCAGAAGGAGATCCTCGAGAAGAAGTTCGAGGAGGCCCGCAAGCGCGCCAACGCCGACCCCAACGTCCGCCCGCCGAACCCCTTCGACAACGAGTGAGGTCCCGGTCGATCAGGGGCCGGCAGGAATCTCGGCCAGGACCGGGTACTGAGTCCAGTTCCCGCTCCCGTGAACCAGCGTGGCGTTGGCCGGACCGCTGAGACGGGATCCTGAGCGGGGCACGTGGGGCCCGCCTAACCGCGACCTCCCGAGACGTGATATCTCTAGCCCCCCTCCGCTTCCAACAAAGGAGATCTTCACATGAGAATGCACCCGTTTCCGGCCTTGGCCGTCGCCGCTTCCCTGTGCGGGCCTTCGCTCGCCGTCGCGGCGGAGGCACCCAAGACGGCCATGGTGTTCGCAACCTATTACCGCTGCACCGAAGCGACCGAGGACCGCGCCGACGCGATCTTCAAGGACGTGGTCTCTCCGGTCTTGAAGAAGGAGGTCGACGCCGGCCGGATCGGCGCCTACGGCTGGTCCAAGCATTGGGCCGGCGGAGACTGGCGGCGCCTGGAGTACATCGTCGGCACCGACCTCGACAAGATGGTCGACGCGCGCGATGACACGATCAAGAAGCTGATGGCCGAGCATCCGAAGGAGCTCGCGGAGTTCGGCTCGATCTGCAACAGCCACGACGACTATCTCTGGGCCTCCGCCGCGAGCTCGCAGGCTCCCGAAGCCCTGGCCCGGGAGCGTGGCGCCGTCGGGCTCTCCACCTATTTCCAGTGCGATGCCCACGAAGACGAGGCCGACGCGATCGTGAAGGCGGCCGTGGCGCCCGTGTTGAACCAGCACATCCAGGAGGGCAAGATCACGTCCTGGAACTGGCTCCAGCACAGGATTGGCGGCAAGTACCGCCGAGCCATCGTAGTGGACGGCGCCGACCACAAGAGCATGCTCAAGTACTGGGGCGTCCTCGGGCAGGCCCTCGACGCGGCCCAGCCCAGGCTCTGGGAGCGCTTCGGAGAGATCTGCTACTCCCACACGGACTACGTATGGGATCTCAAGTAGCGCTCGGATTTCCGTCGTAGGTCCCGCGACCGCGCGGCGGTCGCGGGACCCTTCCCGTTGAGGATCAGCGGATGAAGAGCGGCGCCAGGACCAGCGTGATCGTGGACAGCAGCTTGATGAGGACGTGCAGCGACGGCCCCGCGGTGTCCTTGAAGGGATCGCCCACGGTGTCGCCCACCACCGCCGCCTTGTGGGGCTCGGAGCGCTTCCCCACCACCTGGCCGTCCACCATGAAGAGGCCCGACTCGATGTACTTCTTGGCGTTGTCCCAGGCTCCCCCGCCGTTGTTCATGAACATCGCCATCAGGATGCCCGCGATGGTGCCCACCATGAGGAGGGCGGCCACCGACTCGGCGCCCATCTGCCCCTCGCCCGAGAGGAACTTGAAGGAGAAGCCCACCGCCACCGGCGTCAGCACCGCCAGCAGCCCGGGCAGGACCATCTCCCGCAGCGCGCCGCGGGTCACGATGTCCACGCAGCGGGCGTAGTCCGGCTTCTCCGTGCCGGCCATGATTCCCGGCCTCTCCTTGAACTGCCGGCGCACCTCCGCGATCACGACCTGGGCCGCCTTCCCCACCGCCTTGATGGCCAGGGCGCTGAACACGAAGACGAGCGTGGCTCCGAGCAAGCCCCCGACGAAGACGGGGACCTTGGTCAAGTCCACGCCCATGTGAGAGCCCGTGATCTTGCGGACCTCGTCCAGGTAGGCGCTGAACAGCAGGAACGCGGCCAGCGCCGCGGACCCGATGGCGTAGCCCTTGGTGAGGGCCTTGGTGGTGTTGCCGACGGAATCCAGGCGGTCCGTCTTGCGGCGGATCTCTTCCGGCTGCTTTGACATCTCGATGATTCCGCCCGCGTTGTCGGTGATGGGACCGAAGGTGTCCATGGCCAGGATGTAGGCGCAGGGCGCCAGCATCCCCATGGTGGCGATGGCGGTGCCGTAGAGGCCCGCTCCTGGAACGTCGCCCAGGGCCATGGCCCCGCACCAATAGGCGCCCAGGAGGGCCGCGGAGATCACCAGGACGGGAAGCCCCGTGCACTCCATGCCCACCGCGAGGCCGGCGATGATGTTGGTGGCCGGTCCCGTCTTCGAGGCCTCGGCGATCGAGCGCACGGGCCGGTATCGGTACTCGGTGTAGTACTGCGTGATCCAGACGAAGGCGTAGGCGGTCATGATGCCGATGATGCCCGCGCCCAGCAGGTAGCCCTGGTGGACGGTGGCGCCCGGCAGGGGCCGCAGCAGCAGGTAGACCGCGGCCGCGAACCCGATCATGGCCAGGACGGTGGTGACCAGGTAGCCGCGGTTCAGCGCGTTCATGGGGTCCTCGTCCTCGCGGCAGCGCACGACGAAGACGCCGACGATCGTGGCGATCAGGCCGAAGGCCCGGGCCAGCAGGGGAAACACGATCCCGCCCATGCCGAAGACCGGGAAGAGGGCGATCCCCAGGATCATGGCCCCCACGTTCTCCGCGGCCGTGGACTCGAACAGGTCGGCCCCGCGGCCCGCGCAATCGCCCACGTTGTCGCCCACGAGGTCGGCGATCACCGCGGGGTTGCGCGGGTCGTCCTCGGGGATGCCCGCCTCCACCTTCCCCACCAGGTCCGCGCCCACGTCGGCGGCCTTGGTGTAGATCCCGCCTCCCAGCTGGGCGAAGAGGGCCACGAAGCTGGCCCCGAAGCCGAAGCCCACGATCTGCAGGGGCACGTGCTCGTAGTCCTGCAGCCCGCCGAAGAAGTAGAAGAGGCCGCCCACGCCCAGCAGGCTCATGGCCACCACGGCGAGGCCGCTCACCGCCCCTCCCCGCAGCGCGATGCGCAGCGCCTTGTCGAGGCTGGTCATGGCCGCGGCGGCGGTACGGAGGTTGGCCCGGATGGAGACGAACATCCCGATGTACCCCGCGATCGCGGAGCACAGCGCGCCCGTGACGAAGGAGACCGTCACCTTCCACGCGGTGCCCGACCCCATCTCCGCGATGTTCTTCACCTCGCGATTGACGTAGTAGAAGCCGAAGATCACCGCCGCCGCCACCACCGCGAGATAGGCGATGGTCTTGTACTGCCGGGAGAGGAAGGCCTCGGCGCCTTCCCGGATCGCGCCCGCGATCTCCTGCATCGCCGGCTGGCCCGTGTCCGCGGCCAGGACCTGCCGGGCCAGAAAGAAAGCCACGACCAGCGACAGGATGCTGATCGCGAGCACTACCGCGAGGACGGTTTCCACGGCCATGAGGCCTCCTAGTGTGGCCAGGGTAGAGGGGGCGCCGCGGCAGCGCGCCGCGAGCGGGCCGCTACCGTCCCGACGACTCCATCATGACTCGACTCGCACGGGCCGGGAGAGCCCCGGCGCGTAAACCGCGGGAGATTACGCGGAAAGCCGGGCTCCCGTCAAACCGTCTTCCCGCCTTGCCGGGGCCCGCCGCCGGTGTCACCATCTCCGTCGTGGACAAGGGCGCGGTCCTGCGCTTCGGCGTATTCGAGCTCGATCCCGGCCAGGGCGAGCTGCGGCGGGCGGGCCGCCGTGTCCCGTTGCAGCAGCAACCCCTCCGGGCGCTGGGCTTGCGACGCGCGCCGGGCAGGTCGTCACGCGCGACGAGCTGCGCGCCGCGCTCTGGCCGGACGGCACCCACGTCGACTTCGACCGCGGCATCAACTTCTGCCTGAACCAGGTGCGCACCGCGCTGCGCGACCCGGCCCGCGCCTCCCATTTCGTGGAGACGATCCCGAAGCTCGGCTACCGCTTCGTGGCGGACGTGCGCGTGGCGGCCCCCGAAGCCGTCACCGCGAGTCGGCCGCAAGCAGCGATGCCTGTCCGGCGGCGCTTGTGGTTGGCGTTGGCCTGCGCGGCGGCCATGG
>DAINRN010000186.1:1598-6964 GCA_036741815.1 Acidobacteriota bacterium | reverse complement strand
GGCTGTCCCCTGACCTGCTCGGGCGACATGTAGCCGACGGTCCCGAGGACGACGCCCGCCCCGGTCGCGGCGGAAAGCGTCGTCTCTTCTTCTCGAGGACCGTGCGGGTCGAGCGCTGGTCGCAGCTTGGCCAGACCGAAGTCAAGGATCTTGACCCGCCCGTCCCTGGTCACGAACAGGTTTTCCGGCTTCAAGTCCCGGTGGACGATCCCCTTCTCGTGGGCCGCGGCCAGGCCGTGCGCGATCTGGACCGCGTAGTCCACGGCTTTGCGCGCAGGCAAGGCGGCGTGGCCCACCACCTGCCGAAGCGTCGTGCCCTCCAGCAGCTCGAACACGACGTAGGGGTTGCCTTCGTGCTGGCCGGTGTCGAAGACGGCGACGAGGTTGGGATGGTTGAGGGCGCCGGCCGCCTTCGCTTCCTGCTCGAAGCGTCGGAGGCGATCGGGATCGGCGGACGATTCCGCGTGCAGGACCTTGACCGCGACTTCCCGGCCTAGCCGCTCGTCCCGCGCGCGGTAGACCTCTCCCATGCCCCCCGCGCCCAGGGGCGCCAGGACCTCGTAAGGTCCCAGCCGGACTCCGGGGGCGAGGGCGGACTGCTCGGCGGGCTGGCCCGGAGCCGTCAATTGCCGGCCTCGGCCTGTGTCGATGCCGTCTTGAGCAGCTCCCGCCAGCCCAGGACGACCGCCATTTCACGGGGCGCCGGTTCCTGGGTCTCATCCAGGAAGTACACGCGGCGGCCGTCGGGGGACACGTCGTACTCAGTGCCCCCGTGCCCTCTGCTGATGGGCGGAACCTTGAGCTCGACCGGTACGCCGAACGTCAGGTTCGCGTCCTTTCCCGGGCGCACGGCGACGCTGCTCAGGCGACCCTGGGGGTCGACGAAGAACAGCTCCCCGCCGTCCCTGCGCCACACCGGCTGATCACCGCCGCCGCCGGTGATCACGACTCGCCGCGGTGGACCGGAGAGGCTGCGAACCGAGATCTCGGGTCGTCCCGACTCCTCGGAGACGTAGACGATCCAGCGGCCGTCCGGCGAGAGCCGCGCGTCACGCTCGGTGAACGGCTCCGCGAGCAGGGGCTGCGCGCCCCCATTCGGGTCGGGGGAAAGGGCCCACACCTCCCACTTACCGTAAAGGGTGTCGGCCAGGTTGACGATCACGCTCTGGCCGTCCGGCGACCAGTCGGTCGGTATGCAGTACGCGCGGGGGCAGGGCCGCACGGTGACCCCGCCGGTGCCGTCCGCCGCGATGAGGCTGAGCTGCGGCTTGAACCGGGTGCCCGTCACGTACGCGAGCCGCGTCCCATCCGGAGACCAGACTGGAAGCAGACCGACAGTGGCCACACGCACGCGGGTGCCCCGCTCGAGATCCTCCACCCAGAGGGCGGGGGTGGTCCCGAGTCGCTGGCGGGCCAGCCGTCGCCCGTCGGGGGAAAGACGGGGCCAGAACTGGGGCTCGCGTTCCTTCCAGAGCCGGACGTCTTCCCCATTCCGTCCGGAGGACGCGAGCCGACTGCCCGACGGCATCGGTGACGACACCGCGGCCAGCACGTCGGCGGACGCGCTGAACATCGCGGGGTGGTCGATCGTGTGGCCGCCGGCCGGAAGGTCGATCATCCGCGGGTCTCCGTCGATAGCGAGCCGTGCGGCATCGAAGGGCCGCGCGGCGATCCGGCCGTTCGCAACGGAGAGGAGGACGCCCCTGTCGCGCCCGGGCAGCGGCGCATACACGGCCTCCGATTCCGATCGGAAGAGCGGGGATGCGGGACGGGTTGCCGGACGGTCGACGCGCCCGAGGTAGACACCTCGCCGCTCGTCGACCGAGGAGTGGACGAAGTAGAGGAACTGGACGCCATCCGCCAGGAACGCGGGCCAGCGGTGGGAGGCCTCGCCCTGCGAGACGTCGAGGAGCGTGGCAGGTTCCGCCTGGCCGCCGGCCGCGGACACGCGCGCCAGCGCGGTGTCGATCATGGCGGGCGTGAACACGATGACCCCGAACCGACTCCAGGTCCCACCCCGCGCCTCCGGTGCGTCGCAGATCCGCACCGGCGCGCCACTCGCCAGCGCCACCTTCATCAAGCTGCCATTCGCGAAGTAGCCCAGCGACCGGCTGTCCGGCGACCAGAACGGCTGCTTTGCGCCCTCGGTGCCCGCGATCACCGATGCCTCGAGCCGGTCCAGGGCGCGGACGAAGAGGCGAGAGTTCGACGCGTCCGTCGCGGTGAAGGCAATCGAGCGGCTGTCCGGGGAGACGACGGGTGCTCCGTCCAGCTCCAGGCCCGCGGGAAGCGACCAGGTGAAGCGCGCCACGCCCGTGGCGGCGGGCTCGAGCGTCGGCCCGGGCCGCGTCAGTCGCCACGCGACGAGGCCGCCCATCAGCGCAGCCGCGGCGAGTGCCGCCGCGATCGGTCCGAGCCACGCGCGCGGTCTCTCGATCGACCTGGCCCCCGAGGCAGCCTCCAGCGCGAAGCCGATGTCCCGCGCCGACTGGAAGCGCTCCTCGGGTCGCTTCTCGAGGCAGCGTTTCACCACCCGCTCCAGCCCGGGAGAAACGTCCGCCTTCGCCAGGTCCGGTGAGTCGTCCTTCAGGATCGCCGTCATCACCTCGGCGGAGGTCTCCCCCGTGAACGGCCGCCTTCCCGAGAGCATCTCGTGGACGACCGCGCCGAAAGAGAAGATGTCCGAGCGATGGTCGGCGGGCTCTCCCCTGACCTGCTCGGGCGACATGTAGCCGACGGTGCCGAGGACGACGCCCTCCCCGGTCGCGGTGGAAACGGGCGCGCCTTCTTCGGGAGGAGCGTGCGCGTCGAGCGCCGGCCGCAGCTTGGCCAGGCCGAAGTCCAGGATCTTCACGCGCCCGTCCTTCGTGACGAACAGGTTCTCCGGCTTCAGGTCCCGGTGAACGATCCCCTTTTCGTGGGCCGCAGCCAGGCCTTGCGAGATCTGGGCGGCGTAATCCACCGCTTTGCGGGCGGGAAGCGGGCCTCCTCCCATGCGCTGGCGCAGCGTCACGCCGTCGAGAAGCTCGAACACGACGTAGGGGTTGCCTTCGTGCTGGCCTGTGTCGAAGACCGCGACGAGGTTGGGGTGGTTGAGGGCGCCGGCGGCTTTCGCCTCCTGCTCGAACCGGCGCAGGCGATCGGGATCGGCGGACGATTCCACATGCAGGACCTTGATCGCCACATCCCGGCCCAGCCGCTCGTCACGGGTGCGGTAGACCTCACCCATCCCGCCCGCACCGAGCGGAGCCACGACCTCGTACGGTCCCACTCGGGTGCCGGGGCCGAGAGCGGATCGCTCCGTGCTTCGGCCCGCGACCGTCACCGCTCTGCCGCGGTCCGCGTCGAGACGGGAGGTAGCACGCGAAAGGTCATGTGCACGTGGCCGAGGACGATCTCGTCACCGTCGGAAAGGGGGGCGGGCGAGGTCAGCTGCTTGCCTCGCAGGAACGTCCCGTTCTTGCTCCCCAGGTCCTCGAGGGCCGCCTTGCCATCAGTTACGACGATCCGGGCATGGCGGCGTGAGACCGTGGGCGATTCGAGCCAGGCGACCCCTTCATCCAGCCGGCCCAGGATGTTCTCGCCCTCGTGGAGGGCGATCTCCCGCTCGTCCAGGAACAGGCGAAGCCGTAGACCGCGCGGCGCCGCCGGCGTGACAGCGTCGGCAACCTCCACCGCCTCTCCACAGAAGGCGTAGCCAAAGCCGTAGACCGTCCGGACGAAGCGGGGGTTTCTCGCTTCATCGCCCAGCGCCGTCCGGAGCTCGGTCACCAGGCTGGTGAGGCTCGACTCCGACACGAATGTCCGCGGCCATAGCTGGTTCTGGAGCTGGCTCTTCGTGAGCGCCCGGGGCCGCGTCTTCAGCAGCAGCTCGAGGAGCTCGAACGCCTTCGGACCGACGTGCACGGTCTGCGTCCCGCGGAGAAGCTGGCGGCTCCCGAGGTCCACGGCGAAGTCACCGAACCGGACGACCACGATCGCCCTCCACGGCAGGAAGAACCTGGGAAGTTCTCGAGGACTCCGTGATGTTAGCGACCGACCTTCTGTGAAGCAAGAAACGGGTTGCGCTTGGCCAAGCGGCTCCCTGGAAGGAGTCGCTCATGTCTCGTCTTGGTGGAAGCAGGGGATACCTTCGTCTCGCCGCCCGGCCGGCCGCGCTCCTGCTCGCAGGCGCCGCCTTCACGGCCGCGGGGCCGAATCCTCCGACCGTCCTCCGGGAGCAGATCATCTCCAATGTGAGGATCTCCGAGGCGTCTCGCGCCGCGGCGGTGCGCAAGGCCGTCCGCGGGGCCTTTGACAGCCTGGGCGACGGCGACTGCCAGAGGATCTTCTCGGACTTTAGCGATGCTTCGGGCCAGAAGCTCCAGGGGAGGCTCGATGCCCTCGGGGAGACGGGGCAGAGCTACCTGGGGCTCGTGCTCTTCTACGACGGGTCCGACCTGCGCGGCTGCCGGTCGTCAACGGAGCAAGGGATCTCGGCCATGACAGCGCCGGGCAGCCGCGTGGTCTACATCTGCGGGCAGACCTTCTCGGAGGGAAAGCGGCCGAGACCCTTCTACCCGGAGGCCGTCATCATCCATGAGACCCTGCACTCTCTCGGCCTCGGCGAGAACCCGCCGACGAGCGCGGAGATCACCCGGCGTGTGTTCTCACGCTGCGCCCGGTGAAGGCCGACGGGTGCTCGTTTGTCGTCCCGGCGGTTCCCCCGTAGCTCACGGTAGCGCAGGGCCTGTTGACGGGAGGGTTGTAGGTTCGAATCCTACCTGACGGCGCCAACCCCGTAAGACCCTTCAACAGTCATCGCGCCGGCTCACCATCGAGGGCGTGGGCCACGAAGGCCAGCGGCTCGCCCTCGGTGACTGGCGGGGTGGCCACGACGTACAGGACCTCGCCGGCGAAAGGCGCCCGGACCTCCTGCAGGACCTTGCCGAACGGATCGTGCACGCGGCCGAGCACCGTGCCCGCGGCCACCGTCTGCATCTTCTCGACGGCGGGATACCAGACCCCCGTCGCCGCGGCCCTCAGCACCTCGCTGCGGTCGAACCACACCGGGTTCTCGAACCTTCACGCTCGGCGTGTCCGCTATCCCGAGGTGGGCGATCACGCTCAACGCTCCGGCCTCCTGCGCCGCGACCGAAGCCTCGTCGGTGAGCCCCATGCCTCCCGACTCCACGGTGAGCGCCGGCTTGCCGCGGAGCACCGCGGTATTGGACGTGTACGCGCTCTTCGACGGGTCCTTCGGCCGCTCGCGGTCGACCGTCGTCTTGAGCCCGCGGGTGACCGCGACGGTGCTCGCCACGGCCGCGACATCGACCAGTGCGCCGCGCGTCTTTGCCGCGAACCACCGCCCGGCATCGTCGCCTCCG
>DAINRN010000186.1:0-1588 GCA_036741815.1 Acidobacteriota bacterium | reverse complement strand
CAGATGCTCGAAGCACAGCCGGGCCAGGGCAAACAGATCCTCGTTGGTCGCCTGCGCGGAGAACACCACGCCCACGTTGGCCGCCGCCCGATCCAGCGCCGCCCGCAGCCGCTTGCCGGCCTCGTCGAGCGCCCGGTCGCCGGTCACCTGCCAGTAGGAGTACGGGCGCAGCGACTCGTTCCCGTCGCCGCAGTGCATGTCGACGAGGTGGGTGGCCTTGTCGATCACCTCCCGGGTGAGAGCGAACGCGATCCGCTCGCTCTGCGTCCCGTCGGCCTTGCCGGGATAGACCCGGTTCAGGTTCTTCCCGTCGGGCCCGTAATAGATCCGCCGCCCGTAGAACGCGGGCGGGTTGGCCATGTGCACCAGGATCACGGAGCCGGCCATGCGCTGCGGGTCGAGTCGCGCCAGCACCCGCGGCAGGGCCACGATCGACGTGTACTCGTAGCCGTGGGTACCGGCCACGAGGGCGAGCACGGGCCCCGGCCGCGCGCCGTGGACCACGCTCACCGGGATCCGCGTTCCGGGATCCACCCCATCCGGCACCTCGAGCCAGCCCGAAACCGTCCGCCCCGGCGCCGCGCTCAGCGTTCCCACCACGAGGGGCGATGGTGCCGGGACCTCCGCGGCAGACACGATGACGGCCAGCAGAAATGCGCGCATCAGGACCTCCCGCTCGGAGAGCCGATCTTATCTGCGACCGCGCGCTCCCGAACGCCGCTCAGACGGTGCGGCCGAACCGCTGAACATATTTCGCTCGCGCCGCGGCGGCGACTTCCTCGCGGTTGCGCGCAGGGGCGGTGGTCACCAGGCCGCGGACCAGGCGCCGCGCCACCTTGGTGACGTCCGCCACCGCGCGATCAAACGCCGCCTGGTTGGCCTTGGAGGGCGCGTTGAAGCCGCTGATCTTGCGGACGAACTGGAGCGAGGCCGCGCGGATCTCTTCGTCGGTGGCGGGAGGCTCGAAATTGAACAGCGGGCGAATGCTTCGGCACATGGGTCTCTTCCTCCTCCGACCGAATTCTCGGTCATGCCCGGCGGTAAAGTCGAGCGCGAGCAGGAAGCTCGGGGGTCAGGACCGGTTGCGCGAGGCTCTGCCCCGTGCCTGCGCGGGTTACTCTACGAGGAGAAACCTCGTCGCACCGGTCGGGTATGGGCCTCTCGGTAGCTGGACAGGTCGCTCGCCGTCACGGCCATGCCAGCGGACCCTTTCAGCTCGGCGTCGCAGAGCTCGCGAAGCAGCTTCTGGTAGCAGATTTCGGGCCCATCCTGGAGGAGCGCATGGCGGCTGGAGAACGCCGACAGCTCGATCCACACGGTGTAGCGACCCGTCTGGTCGCCACGCTGCGCGTCGAGAACGTACTCGCGCCGGCCCGGGCCGTCGTGGAAGCCCAGATAACGGATGGTGACCGGTTTCGGCGCCGCCGATTTGGCAAGGGCAGGAGACAACGTCGATATCACTTGGATTTGCCTCAAAGGCCAGGGGCGGGAAGCTGCGGCGGTCTCGTGACCTTACGCAGATCCTTGCCAGGCACGAGGCCGCGGATCTGGGGGCCCGCTCGAGGACTGACAAACAGCATACCACGCC
>DAINRN010000185.1:1362-6965 GCA_036741815.1 Acidobacteriota bacterium | reverse complement strand
TCGCCGATTCCCCGCCCGCCGTGCCCGACGAGCTGATCCCGGATCACGTGGACGAAGAGGTCGTCCTCGTGGCCGAGCTGGCGGAGGAGGGCGCCGAGGACGGCGCCGGAGCGGAGCTCCATGTGGACGAGCCGTGGGATGCCTACGACGACTCCCGGTTCAGGGAGGTCCTGGCCGAACTCTGTCCTGAGGAGACTGGCCGGGCGGCGAGCTGAACGCCACAGAATTCTCGGAGCTCGCCGATCGTCCGGCACTGCGCGAGCGAGTCGACCACGAGGACGTCGGCCCGCCGCAGCAGCTCGGGGTCCAGCTCCTGCTTGCCCACGCCATCGGATCCGACCGCGGTCACGTGCGCGCCGGCGCGCACCCATGACGACTCGACGAGCGCCGTGCGCGACGCCGTGCACGTGATCACTACGTCCGCGTCGCGGACAGCGTCCTCGATCTTCGCGACAGCCCGGCCGCCCACCGCTCCCGCGGCGGTGGCCGCCTTGGCCGGATCGCGACCCCAGACCCGCACCTCGAACCCGCCGGGTCGGACCACGCGCAACGCCTCGACCTGCCGGCGCGCCTGGATCCCTGTCCCCACGACCGCCACCCGCTCCACGCGTTCGGGCGCGAGCCACCGCGCCGCGACGCCGCCGGCGGCGCCCGTCCGCAGGTCCGTCAGGTAGCCCCCGTCGAGCAGGAACGCGAGCGGCGCACCCGTCGTCGCGTCGAACACGAGGACGAGCCCGTCGATCGCGGCCTCGGCCCCGCCCGCGAAGCTGCTCGCGACCTTGACCGCGTACGACGGGGCGCCGTGCAGGTGGCCGGCCTTGACGTGGATCTCGCCGCCCGCCTCCGGCACGTCGAGATGGATCACGCCGGGGAGCTCGGCGCGGCCCAAGGAATACGCGACGAAGGCCGCCTCGACCGCCTCGATGCACGCCGCCATGCCGAGCGCGCGCTCGACGTCGTCGCGCCGCAGGATCCGCACCATCCGGTCTTCAGCCCTCGAGGTACCGGATGCGCTTGTTGATGTCGGTGTTGACCGAATGGTACGGGCGGACCAGGCTGCCCGCGTCGAAGGTGGCCTCGCGCACGTACTCGACGTCGGCGTGGCCGATGGCGTTGGTGAAGATCGGCAGCAGGTACTCGATGCCGATGCGCGAGGGCCGCATCATCTCGGGGTCGTAGAGGCTGGGATGCATCTGCCGGGCGTGGATCAGGCCCCAACGGTCGCGAAACGCGTTGCCATCGTAGCTGTCCACGTAGAAGCCCCGGCCGCGCTCCCATTGCAGCACCGAGGACGCGTTGTTCTGGCCCTCGAGGAGCATGTCCACGGCCTTGCCCCCGAGCTGGGCCGCGTAGAAGCGGTCGAACAGGATGGGCCGGCCACCCCGCTGCGTGTGCCCCACCTTTCTCGTGAAGATGGCGGCCCTGGCGGACTCGGCGCGCCGGGACTTCTGGAAGTAGGCGTCGCCGAAGTGCTCGATGAGGATCTGCCGCAGCGCCTCGGAGGCGCCGCTCAGGATGACGTTGCCGGCGGGATCCAGGGAGGGCTGACTGCCTCCCAGCTCCCGGCCCTGCGCGCCCACGACGCCCTCACCGCAGACGATCACTACGTTCTTCTGGAGCTCGTAGACCTCGCGCACGCGCTCCACCAGATTTTCCGCGTTCAGCGGGTACTCGGGCACGAGGACGAGGTCGGGCTGTCCGTACGCCGTGCCCAGGGCGATGTAGCCGGAGTGGCGGCCCATGACCTCGACGATGGCGATGCGGCGGTGGCTCTCCGCGGTGGTGCGGATGCGGCGCACGCCCTCCACGGAGACGAACACCGAGGTCGCATACCCGGGCGTCGTGTAGTTGATGATGCCCTCGAGGTCGAAGTTGGCGCGGCTGGGCAGCCGCTGGTAGCGGTAGCCGGGGGGCTCGGGTGAGGGCACGCGCGCCCACTCGTCGGGCTCGTTGCGGTGGTTGAGGCCGAGGTCGTTGTCGATGGTCTTCGGAGCAAGCACCGTGGGGAAGCGCTCGGCCAGGGGCTGCAACCCGTTCAGGGTGCCGTCCCCGCCCACGCAGATCAGTCCCGAGATCTTGAGGCGCGCCATGCGGTCGGCCACCTCGTCGAGCGTGCGGGTGTCGCGGGCGTCTACGAAGGCGCGGCTGGCGCCGATCACGGTGCCTCCGCGCGTCGGATCGAGCTCCGGTATCTCGGTGAAGAGCGGGTTCAGGTGCACGTGCGGCACCTGCGGCGTGAGCAGGCTCGAGAAACCCTTGATCAGGCCGAACACCTCCACGCGGCACTGGTTGGCCCGCACCACCGCCCCCTGGATGGTGGCATTGAGCGCGGGCGTGTCCCCCCCGGCGGTCAGGATTGCGATGCGCTTCATGGGGTTGTGGGGCCGCGGGGCGTGGGCGGCATGGGAGGAGCTTATACCGGGCCTGTGACGGCGGCATGGCCGGACACGCCGGCAGGCTATGCCGCTCGGGCGGGGCGGTCAAGGGATACAATTTGCGTCCTTCGGCGATCCGTTTCTGCCGATGGAGGCCAAGATACGTGAGCGTGTCTGCCGAAGAGCCCTCAGGGCCATGCTGGGGGCCAGCGTGCTCGTCGCCGGGTGCGGGAAGGGCGTAGAGATCGTCAGGGCGCCGCTCATCTCCCCCGTGGTCGTCCCGGCGCCCGAAGTCTTCAAGATGAACGTCGCGGTCAAGAACTACGGCACGACGTCCTCCGGCAGCCTGTGGCTGCGCGTCTACTCCGAGTACTGGGCCACGGCGAATCCGCCTCAGAACCAGCCGCCCTGTTCGCAGATCAAGTATCTCGCGGTCGGCGCCCTGGCCCCCGGCCAATCGTGGGGCAATGCCGACTATCGAATCGACCGGAACAGCGGTTGCGCGTGCGTCAAGAACGCGTGCCCCGGCCACGTCTGGCTGAGCCTGCACATCGCGCCCGGGTACGGTCCGCCGCTGGAGGGCGAGAACACGGCGCTTCACGTCAACTGGGCCGCGGATGGCGACCTCGCCAAGATGACGATCTCGACGTTCTAGCCATCGTCGGCTGACGGTCGGCCGTGCCAGGGGAGTAGGATCCGCCCACACTCCACATCGAGAGGAGGACACATGAGCTGCTCCAGGGTCCTCGCCGTCCTGGCCGGGATGGCATTCGCATCGGCGCCGGGGGGTGCCGAGGACAAGCGCGAGCCGAAGCTCGCCAGCGTGACCGACGCGCAGCTGAAGGAGGGCATCTCCGCGCGCGCGGGCCGGAACTACGCGTGGATGGGCTACAACACCCCGGAGATCCACCTTCAGTTGCCTGCGGCGGACAACAGCGCCTACGCGGAGGTGACGTTCGATCCGCCGAAGCTCCTCGACAAGAGCGGGAAGGCGGTGGCCTACGAGGTCGAGCACGGCCTCTACGACCCGGAGACGCACCGCAACGAGGTCCGCTTCGTGCCGAAGGAGGCCAAGCCGGACGCGCCGCCGGTCGAGTTCGCCCGTGCGGTCGGCACGATCAAGATCCGCTACCCGGCGGCCGGCCGCACGGTGGTGGTCAAGCCGGGGGCGCCACCTCTGGCGGCGGGCACCGCCAAGGTGTCCGCGACGCCGACCTCGCTCGTCGTCGACGCACCGGCGGGTTGGAAGATGATCGAGACCCCCTTCGGCTCGGGCCTGGAGGAGCCGCTCCGCGTCTACGACGCGGCCGGGAAGTGGCTGGAGGAGGACACGTCCCAGCGGCACATGCAGGGCCGCGACGACGGCGGCCAGAAGACGACGCACGTCTTCAAGGGCAAGGTGGCCCAGGTGAAGCTGGACGTGATCGACGAATGGGCGGAGGTGGACCTGACCTACGACCTCCCGCCGATGGCCAAGCTGCCCGCCGAGGGCGCGGGCACGAAGCCCGCGGGTGGCGACGAGGGCGGCCCGACCGTCAAGCCCAGCGCGGTCCGGCGGGTGAAGTAGCGGGCCGGTCAACGGGCACAGGACCCTGGTATCGCCGACCCGGGTGAACGCGCCGTTCCTGGCCATGAGAGCGGCGCGACTGCGTCAGTAGCTTCGTCTCTGGTGATCGAAACGCTTCACCTCCACCGTCTCGCCGAGGACCAACCGCATGAGGTCCTCGCCCATCTCAAGGGGGCCGGCGTACTCTTGCCGCGCTCCCGCCAGAGCCGCGTCGAGGGCCGCCCGTTCGGCGACGGCACGCGAAGAAGCCGCGGCGAACCCGGATCCGACCATATGCGTCAGGACGGCCAGCCGGGGCCGCACCTGCGCGAAGACCCGGCCCGCTTCGGCAGCGGATGTGTGATGGTCCAGGACGCTCTTGACCTCCGGGCGATCCCTGCCCTCGGCCGGAGCGGGGGCGACCTCGTGGAGCAGCAGGTCGGCGCCCTTCGCGTGCTTGATGAGATTCTCGGAATAGCGCGTATCCCCGGAGATCACGACGGATCTCTGGCCATACTGAACCCGGTATCCATAGGCCGGCTTGATGTGCTCACCGTGGTCCACCAGGAAGGCGGTCACGGCTACTCCACCCTCGTCGAACACGACCGATTCGCCCGCGAAGTCGGTCGCCGCGATGGCGATTCCTTCGCGGGGCAGTCCCTGGTCAACCAGGCGAATGGTCACGTCGGCCTGATACGCCTTCTCCAGGCCGTCCATGAGGGCCTTGGTTCCTCGAGGCCCCCAGATGCGGAACGGCGCCTGTCGACCGCCGAAGGAGGAGGAGAGCCATCCCGTCAGCCAGAGGTCGGGGATGCCGTTGGTGTGGTCGGAATGAAAGTGGGTTATGAACACACCCGTCACGTCGCCCAGTCGAATGCCGATCTGCTGGAGGCGGATGGTCGTTCCCCGGCCGACGTCGAAGACGAGCCGCTGCCCGCCCGCCTCCACGAGCGTGCTCGGACCCAAGCGCTCGATCCTCGGCGTGGGCGTTCCGGTTCCCAGGAGAGTGACGACCATGGGCTGCGGCTGGCCCCACACGGGCGGGCACAACGCGGTCGTGAGCAGGCCAAAGGCGCCCAGGCCCAACCGTTTGCGCAGACGCCGGCAGGATGCGGGACTCGTCATTCTTTGACCTCCCTTCGCGCCCAGGAGGTCTCCTGGGATGGCGCAAGTTTGCACCGGGCCGCACCGCAAGGCCGACCTATAGGTAGTTTGATTCGGCATTGGCGGGTGGCATGGGCGGGACCTACGCGCGGCGACACGCGGGGAGGCTACGCCGCTCAGGCGGGGGCGGTCAAGGTCGCGCTGATACATAATCCCGGACTCCGGGGAGGAACTCATGAGCTCGCTCGTCCTGCGCCTGGGCCTGCTGCTGCTCGCAGCGGGGGCGTCGTCGGAGCGGTACGACGTCGTGATCCGGGGCGGCCGGGTCATGGATCCCGAGACCGGCCTCGACGGGATCCGGGACGTGGGGCTGCGCGGGGACCGGATCGCCCGCATCTCCTCCGAGCCCCTCGCGGGCACGCGGGTGCTGGACGCCCGCGGCCTGGTGGTGGCTCCCGGGTTCGTGGACCTCCACCAGCACCACCACGACGCGGAGACGTACCGGCTCAAGGCGCTCGACGGCGTGACCACCGCGCTCGACCTCGAGATCGGCGCGCCGGACGTGGCGCGCTTCCTGG
>DAINRN010000185.1:0-1352 GCA_036741815.1 Acidobacteriota bacterium | reverse complement strand
CCGGGGACGCTCCCTCATCAACCACGGGACCTCGGCCAGCCATCCCGCCCGGCGGGTCGCGCTGCTGGGCGCGCCCCAGCCGGAGGGAGCTCTCGTTCCCCCCGCGGGGCCCGCCACCGCCGGCGCCGCGACCGCGGATCAGGTGAGACGCCTCCGCGACGCGTTGGGGGCGGAGATCGACGCAGGCGCCCTCGGGATCGGAATGGGCCTCGCCTACACGCCGGGGGCGACGCGCGGCGAGGTCATCGAGATGTTCCGCCTGGCCGCGGAGCGGCGCGTGCCGGTCTTCACCCACGTGCGCAGCACGGGGCCCAGGGAGCCGGGCTCCAGCATCGAGTCGGTCTCCGAGGTGATCGGCGCCGCCGCCGTGACCGGCGCCAGCCTCCACATCGTGCACATCAACAGCAGCGGGGCGAAGGACGCCCCCGCCTGCCTCGCGCTCGTCGAAGGCGCGCGCGCCCGCGGGCTGGACGTCACCACCGAGGCCTACCCGTACGGCGCGGGCATGACCGAGGTCAACTCGGCGGTCTTCGATCCCGGCTGGCAGGAAAAGCTCGGCCTCGACTACGGGGACCTCGAGCTCCCCGACACGGGCGAGCGGCTGACCCGCGAGCGATTCGAGGCGCTCCACGCCTCGCCGGATCCGCGCCTCATCCTGATCCACACGAACCCGGACGCGATCGTGGACGCGGTCATCCGCCATCCCCTGGTGATGGTCGCCAGCGACGGGCTCCGGCTGCACCCCCGGAACGCCGGCACCTACGCGCGCGTGCTCTCGCGATACGTCCGTTCCCAGCAGAGCCTCACCCTGATGGACGCGCTCCGCAAGATCAGCCTGATGCCGGCCCGCCGCCTGGAGACGGCCACCGCCGCCGCCCGCCGCAAGGGCCGGCTCCAGGAGGGCGCGGACGCGGACGTGGTCGTCTTCGATCCGGCGACCATCGCCGACCGCGCCACCTACCGCTCCCCCGCGGAGCCCAGCGTGGGCGTGCGGTTCCTGCTCGTGTCCGGCACGGTGGTGGTCGAGGACGGCCGGATCGTGGAGGGTGTCTTTCCCGGCCGCGGCCTGGTGAGCGAAGGAAGATCCACACCTTGAGCGCGGAGGCCGGGGGGGACCTCCGCCGCGTCATCGGCTTCTGGGGCGGGACCGCGGTCATCGTGGGGATCACGATCGGCAGCGGAATCTTCCGCAAGCCCCAGACCCTGGCCGGGCTCGTCCCCGACGCTGTGGTGATCCTCTCCCTCTGGACCGCGTTCGGGCTGATCAGCCTCTGCGGCGCGCTCGCCCTGGCCGAGCTCGCCTCCATGCTGCCGCGGACGGGCGGGCCCTACGTCTTCATCCACGCCGCCTA
>DAINRN010000184.1:0-7002 GCA_036741815.1 Acidobacteriota bacterium | reverse complement strand
CCTCCAGGAGGGTGGTGGCGTCGAGGCGCTCGGCCAGCCGCTCCACCACGGCGGTCTTGCCCACGCCGATGGGTCCGTCCACGGCGATGTAGTGGAACTTCACGCGGTCCCGGTCCCCGGCGGCCGGTGCGGGTTGACCCGCGACCGGTCGCGGCAGCGGGCCAGCAGCTCGCGCGCGCTCAGGCCCAGGACGGGATGGAGCGCGTCGGGCGCGATCTCCGCCAGGGGCACGAGGACGAAGAGGCGCTCGTGCAGCCGCGGATGGGGCAGGGTAATGGCGGGCTCCGCGCGCACCTCCTGGCCGTAGAGCAGCAGGTCGAGGTCCGCGGTGCGGGGCGCGTTCCTTTGCGGTCCGCGCGCGCGGCCCAGCTCGCGCTCCACGTCGAGGCAGGCGGCCAGCAGCTCCTCCGGCGAGAGCGCGCAGGAGCCGCCCAGCACCGCGTTCAGGAACCACCCCTGGTCGGGGGCGTCCTTGGGCTCCGTGAGGTAGGTGGCGCTGCGCGCCGCCACGCGGAAGCCGCGCCGCTCGAGGGCGCGCTCCGCGCCCGCGAGGTTCGCTTCCCGGTCCCCGAGGTTGGACCCCAGGCCCAGGAAGATCGTGGGCGGCGGCATGCGGGGCAGATTACCCGACGGGTGCGAAAGGGGCAACGCTTGACAGCCGCGAAGCGGGCTCCCCATACTGCCGCGTGACCGCGGCCCCCCACCCGGCTCCGCCCCCGCCGGCGCGAAACCTCTGCGACATCTTCTACGGGTCCGTGGACGTGTACGCCAAGCCGCGGCACCTCCTCTACAAGAAGGAGGGCGCCTGGCGCGCCGTCAGCTCGGACGAGTTCAGGGCCGCGGTGGAGGAGCTGTCCCTGGGGCTGCGCGCGCTGGGCGTGGAGGCCGGAGACCGCGCGGCCATCCTGGCCGAGAACCGGCCGGAGTGGGCCTACGCCGACCTGGCCACGCTGGCCGCGGCCGCGGTGGACGTCCCCGTCTACCCGAGCCTCACCGCGGCCCAGGTCCTCTACATCCTCAAGGACAGCGAGGCCCGGGTCTGCTTCGTCTCGAACGCGGCCCAGGCGGCGAAGGTCGCGCAGGTGCGCGCGCAGGCGCCCGCGTTGCGCCACGTGATCCGTATGGGCGAGGAGGCGGTGCCGGGGACCCTCTCGCTGGCCGAGGTCCGCGAGAAGGGACGCCCCGCCCTGGCCGCCGACCCGGCGGCCGTACGCAGCGGTGCGGCGGGCCTGGATCCCGACGGCGTGGCCACGATCATCTACACCTCCGGCACCACCGGCGACCCCAAGGGGGTCATGCTCAGCCATCACAACATCGTGTCCAACGTGGCCGCGGCCACCAAGGTCTTCCCGGTCTTCGGCCCCAGCGACGTGGCCCTTTCCTTCCTGCCCCTGTGCCACATCTTCGAGAGGATGGCCGGCCATTACCTGATGCTCTCCCGCGGCGTGACCATCGCCTACGCGGAGAGCGTGGAGGCGGTGCCCGCCAACATGGCGGAGGTCCGGCCCACCGTGATGTTCTCGGTTCCGCGCCTCTACGAGAAGGTGCACGCGCGCGTCATGGAGAAGGTGGCCGCCGACCCGCCGCTGCGCCGGCGGATCTTCCGCTGGGCACTGGACGTGGGCCTCGAGGCCTTCCGGCACCGCGTGCGGAAGACGCGGCCGCCGGCGGGCCTCCGGTTGAAGCGCGCGCTGGCGGACCGTCTGGTCTTCGCCAAGATCAAGAAGAGGGTGGGCGGCCGCCTCCGCCTCTTCGTCTCCGGCGGCGCCCCTCTCGCGCGCGAGATCACGGAGTTCTTCGGGGCCGTCGGCCTGCCGATCCTCGAGGGCTACGGCCTCACCGAGACGAGCCCGGTCATCACGGTGAACCGCCCGGACGACTTCCGTCCCGGCACGGTCGGGCCGCCGGTGGACGGGGTGGAGGTCAAGATCGCGCCCGACGGCGAGATCCTGACCCGCGGTCCGCACGTCATGAAGGGCTATTACAAGCGTCCGGACGCCACAGCGGAGGCCATCGACAAGGAGGGCTGGTTCCACACCGGCGACATCGGCGTCCTGGTGGACGGCTTCCTCACCATCACCGACCGCAAGAAGGACCTCATCGTGACCTCGGGAGGGAAGAAGATCGCGCCCCAGCCCATCGAGGGCGCCCTCAAGAGGAGCCCGCTCATCGCCGAGGTCGTGATGATCGGCAACAAGCGCAAGTTCCCGTCCGCGCTGGTGGTGCCCAGGTTCGAGGCCCTGGAGGCGTGGGCGCGCTCGCACGGGATCGCCTTCCGGGACCGCGAGGACCTGGTGCGCCGGCCCGAGATCGTGGCCCGCTACGAGCAGGAGGTGAAGGAGGCCGCGGGCGAGCTGGCGCAGTTCGAGCAGATCAAGAAGATCGCGCTCCTGCCGCGGGAGTTCTCGCTGGAGGGCGGGGAGCTCACGCCCACCCTCAAGGTCAAGCGCGGTGTGGTGGAGCAGAAGTACAAGGACATGATCGACCAGATGTACGAAGCGGCGCCGGCGGCGGCGGCCCGCTGAGCATGACCGCCTCGCTCCCGCTCGGAGTGGCGGCCGCCCGCGGGGGCGGCTTCCTCATCGAGGAGCGGGCGCTGCACGAGGTCTTCACGCCCGAGGACTTCACCGAGGAGCAGCGAATGATCGCGCGGGCGGCCGAGGACTTCATGGAGGCGGAGATGGTGCCCCGCCTCCCCGAGATCCTGGCCCTCAAGTACGAGGCCACGCGCGAGCTGCTCCGCAAGGCCGGCGAGATGGGCCTCCTGGGGGTGGAGATCCCCGCCGAGTACGGGGGGCTCGGCCTGGACAAGGTCTCCGGCTGCCTCATCGCGGAGAAGGCGGCGCGCGACGGGTCGTTCGCCGTCTCCTTCACGGGCCACGTCGGCATCGGATCCCTGCCCATCGTGTACTTCGGGACCGAGGACCAGAAGCGGCGGTACCTGCCGCGGCTGGCCAGCGGGGAGTGGATCAGCTCCTACTCGCTGTCCGAGGCCTCCTCCGCCTCCGACGCCATGAACGCGCGCGCCCGGGCCACCCTCTCCGGCGACGGGAAGAGCTGGATCCTGAACGGCGAGAAGATGTGGCTCACCAACGCCGGCTTCGCCGACGTCTACATCACCTTCGCCAAGGTGGACGGCGAGCACTTCACCGCCTTCGTCATCGAGAAGGGCAGTGCCGGGGTCTCGCTGGGCGCGGAGGAGAAGAAGACCGGCATCAAGGGCAGCTCCACGCGCCCGCTCATCCTGCAGGACGCGGTCATCCCGAAGGACAACCTGCTGGGCGAGGTGGGCAAGGGCCACAAGATCGCCTTCAACATCCTCAACATCGGCCGCTTCAAGCTGGCCGCGGGCTGCACGGGCGGGGCCAAGCTGGCCCTGCGGCGCGCGGTCGAGTACGCCACGGGCCGCACGGCCTTCGGGCGGCCGGTCTCGGACTTCGGCCTCGTCCGCCACAAGCTGGGCGAGATGGCCATCCGCATCTACGCGGCGGAGTCCATGGTCTACCGCACGGCGGGGATGATCGACAGCCGCCTGGCCGGGGCGGACCTGCGCGACCCCGCCGCCGTCCTGGCGCGGATCGAGGAGTACGACGTCGAGTGCTCGATGCTGAAGGTCTGGTGCTCGGAGATGCTGGACTACGTGGTGGACGAGACCGTCCAGGTCCACGGCGGGGCGGGCTTCGTGGAGGACTACCCCGCCGAGCGCTACTGGCGCGACGCGCGCGTGAACCGGATCTTCGAGGGCACGAACGAGATCAACCGGCTGCTCGTGCCCGGGCGCCTCGTGCGCCGGGCCATGGGCGGCTCGCTCCCGGTCCTGGACGAGGCGCGCGCCGTGCTCCGCGGGGCCGCGGGCGGTGCGCCGGTGGCGAGGGAGACGGGGCCCCTGGCTGCCGAGGCCGCCCTGGTGCAGAGCGCCAAGAGAGCGGCGCTGCTCTGTCTCGGCTGCGCGGTGGAGACGCTGGGCGCGCGCCTCCAGGACGAGCAGGAGGTCCTCGGCCATTTCGCCGACGTGGCCATGGAGACGTACGCGATGGAGAGCGTGGTGCTGCGCGCGCGGAAGACGGCGGAGGCCGGCGGGGACGACCTTGGCTGGCACGAGCCGGCCACGCGCTGCTTCGTGCAGGACGCCACGGACCGGATCGAGGTACACGCGCGCCGGCTCCTGGCCGCGCTGCAGCGGGGCGAGGCCCTGCGCGAGTCGCTCCTGGCCCTGGGCGGGATGCTGCAACGCGAGACCGCCGACACCGTGGCCCTGCGCCGGCGGGCGGCTGCCCTCGCCGTGGAGCGTGGCGGCTACCCTCTGGCCTGAGCCATGCCGCTCGCATTCTTGCTCGTCGCCTTGTTGCAGGCCCCGCCGGGGCCGGTGGCGGCCGACCCCGCCGCGCCCGGGACGCTCGCCGAAGAGGGGGGGCGCGACTACCGCATCGGGCCCGAGGACGTCCTCAAGATCGCGGTGTACGGGCACCCGGACCTCACCCAGACCGTGGCCGTGCAGGCCGACGGGTCCTTCGTGTTCCCGCTTCTGGGCCGCGTGTCCGCGGCGGAGCTGGCCCCGCCGGAGCTGGAGCGAAAGCTCGTCCTTCTCCTCGGCCGCGACTACATCCGCGAGCCGCAGGTCGCGGTCAGCGTGCAGCAGTACCGCAGCAAGGTCGTCTTCGTGGTGGGCGAGGTGGCCCACCCGGGCCTCTACCCGCTCGTGGGCACGCGCCGCCTGGTGGAGGTGCTCGCCAAGGCCGGGCCCATGACGGAGCGCGCGGGGCGCGAGGTCGTGATCGTGCGCTCCCGCTCCGCCGAGGCGCGGCCGGTGCTCCCCTCCGAGGTGGCGGCGTCGGAGGCCGGCGAGGTGATCCGCGTGGACCTGCGCGCCATCGAGGCCGGGGACCTCGCCAAGAACGTGGCCCTGCTGCCGCGCGACACGGTGTTCGTCCCCGCCGCTCCGCGGGTCTTCGTGTCGGGACGAGTGCCGGACCCCGGCGGATATCCGTTCGCGCCCGGCACCACGGTGCGGCAGGCGATCGGCCTGGCCGGAGGCTCGGCCCGCTCGGCCTCGCACGTCCGCGTGCTCCGCGAGGTGGAGGGCCGGGCGCGGGAGGTGGAGGTGGGCCTGGACGACCTCGTCCAGGCCGGCGACACCGTCGTGGTGCGCTAGGCCGTCACCAGGCGGACCCGACCGCCGTCCTTGAGGCGCGCGTAGTTCTCCAGGAACCAGGCGTAGGTCGCGGCCACGCCCTCGCGCAGCGCGATGCGCGGCCGCCAGCCCAGGTCGCGGAGGCGGCCCACGTCCAGGAGCTTGCGCGGCGTCCCGTCGGGCTTCCCGGGGTCGAAGACCAGGCGCGCCTGGGGGTGGACGATGTCGCGCACCATCTCCGCCAGCTCGCGTATGGTGAGGTCCTCGCCGGTGCCCACGTTGATGTGCTCCGCCTCGTTATAGCGCCGCATGATGAACAGGCACGCGTCGGCCAGGTCGTCCACGTGGAGGAACTCCCGGCGGGGAGCTCCTGTGCCCCACAGCACGACCTCGTCCCGGCCTTCGACGCGCGCGTCGTGGAACTTCCGGATCATGGCGGGCAGGACGTGCGAGCTCTGGAGGTCGAAGTTGTCGTAGGGTCCGTAGAGGTTGGTGGGCATGGCGGAGATGAAGTCGTGGCCGTACTGCCGGCGGTAGGCCTGGCAGAGCTTGATCCCCGCGATCTTGGCCAGGGCGTAGGGCTCGTTGGTGGCCTCGAGGAGGCCGGTGAGGAGGTATTCCTCCTTGATGGGCTGCGCGCACTCCCGCGGGTAGATGCAGGAGCTGCCGAGGTACAGCAGCTTCTTCACCCCGTAGAGGTGGGCCGCGTGGACCACCGTGGCGTGGATCATCATGTTGTCGTAGATGAACTCGGCGGGCCGGGTGGAGTTGGCCAGGATGCCGCCCACCGTCCCCGCCACCAGGAACACGTACTCCGGCCGGTTGGCGCGGAACCAGTAGTTCACCGCCGCCTGGTCGCGCAGGTCGAGCTGGTCGCGGGTGGCGGTGAGGAGGTTCTCGAGGCCCTCGGCCTGCAGGCGGCGGACGAGGGCCGAGCCCACAAGACCGCCGTGTCCGGCGACGTAGACTCGTGCGCCCGGAGCGAGATCGGTCATCGCGGGAGATTATAGCGCCGTGCGCGCCCTGCTCCTGAACCAGTTCTACCCGCCCGGCGTGGCCCCCACCGGCCAGGCCCTCCAGGACCTGGCGCGCGCGCTGGCCGCCCGCGGCCACGAGGTCGACGTGATCCACTCGCGAGCCGCCGACGGCGTCGGGCACGGGACGCCGACGGCGGCGGCGAGCGAGGATGGCGTGACCGTCCACCGGCTGGGCCAAACGTCGTCATCAAGGACGGGAATGGCCGGGAAGCTGGTGGACTACGCGTCTTTCAGCGCCCGCCTCGTCCTGGCCTCGCGGAGCTTGCCCCGTCCGGACGTGCTCGTAGTCCTCACCACCCCGCCCTACCTCGGCCTCATCGCCTCGTCCGTGCCCGGATGGCGCGGCGTCGCTCGAGTGGAGTGGGTCATGGACGTCTACCCCGACGTGCTCGCGGCCCACGGCATCATCGGTCGGGGTGCACGGCTCTTCCGTTTCCTGGAGTCGCGGTCCCGCAGCCAGCTCCGCGGCGCGGCGGCCGTGATCGCCCTCGGCCCCTTCATGGCCCGCGCCCTCGCGCCGCGCGTCCCCGACCCCCGGCGCCTCACCTGGGTGCCGCTGTGGGGCGAGGCGCCCACGGGTCCCGCGCCGGAGGTGGCCGTGGCGGAGATGCGGCGGTCGCGCGGCTGGGCGGAGGGAGAGACGGTGCTCCTGTACTCCGGGAACATGGGCCGAGGTCACCGGCTCGCGGAGTTCATGGATGCGGCGGGGAAGCGGGGGCCGTCCGACCACCGCTGGGCGTTCCTGGGCGGAGGGCCCCGCAGGGCGGAGATAGAGGCCTTCGCGCGCGCGCGGCCGGAGGCGCGCGTGCAGCTCCTGCCCTACGAGCCGCGCGA
>DAINRN010000183.1:900-7013 GCA_036741815.1 Acidobacteriota bacterium | reverse complement strand
GGTCGGGGAGGTAGGTGTCGAAGTCGCGCACCAGGAAGTCGTAGATGTTGTGCTTGCCGGGGTTCACGCCGGTGGCGAAGCTGGCCCAGGCCACGGGCGACTCCGAGGGCTGGGTGGTCTCCAGCTTGGCGAAGGTGCCCGTCTCGGAGAGCTTCTTCAGGTTGGGCAGCTTGCCCTCGTCCATGAACCTCCGGGCCAGCGTGGGGTCCATGCCGTCGAAGCCCATGACGAACACGCGCTGCTTGGCGCGGCGGACGGGCTTGCCGGAGGGACGGGAGCCGCAGGCCTGCGCCAGCAGCGAGAGCGCGGCCAGGGATGCGACGAGCGGGATGCAGCGGCAGGCGTGCATCGAGCGATTCTAGCCGACGGGGCGGCGGCGCCGTTACCGCGGCCGGAGGCGCGCCTTGGTGCGTCGGCCGCTGCGGGAGACCGTGGGGGGCAGGGTCCCGCGCGGGGGGGTGACGTCGGGCGCCGGCACGTCGGACGCCGGCCGGCTCCGCGTGGTCACGTAGGTGCGCGGCGGCGCCACCGGCGTGCGGTCTCCCGCGCGCGGCCGCTTGGTCCCGTGCCCGTCGGTGATGGGGATGAGCGTGGGCTCGATCGCGGGGAAGCCGACGGTGGCCGCCGTCGTCCGATCGGCGCCGGGGAAGAGCCCGTACAGGTGCTGCTTCAGGGTCAGGTTGGTGGGCCCGTAGCCCTTGTCGTAGAGGAAATGCTCGCAGGCCTCGCCCATCTCGCCCGCGGTGGAGTAGCGCCGCGCGGGGTCGCGCTGCAGCGCGCGGCGGAGGAGGGCCATGACCCCGTCGGGGATGTCGGGGTTGAAGGTGCGGGGCGACGGGTTCTGGCCGGCGATTACCTGCTCCAGCACCTGCGCCGTGGTCTTGCCGGAGAAGAGCCGCTCCCCCGTCAGCATCTCGAAGAAGACCGTGCCCAGGCTGAAGAGGTCGCTGCGGTTGTCCGCCCGCAGCTCCACCACCATCTCGGGGGCCATGTAGGCGGGCTTGCCGGAGAGGCTGCTGTCGCGGGTGCCGCTGCGGGTGGCGATGCCGAAGTCGATGAGCTTCACCGTGCCCTCGCGGGTCATCATGATGTTGCTGGGGCTCACGTCGCGGTGGACGATGGCCGCTTTCTCGAAGACGTACTGCAGGGCGCGGCACACGCGGCTCACGATGAAGACCGAGAGCTCGACGTCCGGCAGCCGCTCCAGCTCCCGGTACCGCTCCAGGTACTCGACCAGGCTCCAGCCGTCGATGTACTCCAGGATGATGGAGCGCTCGCCCGCCACCCGCTCGAAGTCGAAGATGCGGCCGATGTTCTCGTGGTCGAGGACCGCGTAGCGCCGCGCCTCGTCCACGAACAGCTTCACGTGCCCCGGATCGTGGGCGTCGCGGAGCTTCTTGATGACGATGGGCCGCTGGAAGCCGGCCTGCCCGATGAGCAGGCCCTTGAAGACCGTCCCCATGCCGCCGGCGCCCAACTCCTCGAGCACCTTGTACTTGGCTTCCTCGGGCATGGCCTTTCCGTTGTCGAGCGAGCCGGCAGCATGACAGAGCGGGGACTGGAGCGTCAAGCGAGCGGCGACCCACCAGTTATACTCGCCACGGATGCGGCTCCTCGGCCTCGACGTCGGCGATCGCACGATCGGCCTCGCCCTCTCCGACGAGAGCGCCACCCTGGCCTCCGGGCTGCAGACCATCCGCCGTGCCGGGCTCAAGAAGGACCTGCGCGACCTGGCCGAGCTGGCCCTCAGCCGCGAGGTGGGGACCGTGGTGGTGGGACTGCCGCGCAGCCTGGACGGATCCGAGGGCCCCCAGGCCCGGAAGGTGCGGGCCTTCGTCCTTGCCCTGAAGACGGCCGTGACGGTCCCGGTGGTCACCTGGGACGAGCGGTTCACGACGGTGGCCGCGGAGCACGCCCTCATCGAGGGCGGCGTCTCCCGCGGCCGGCGCAAGGAGCTGGTCGACAAGGTCGCGGCGGTGCTGATCCTCCAGAACTACCTGGATTACCTCAAGGGAGCGCATGGCGAGGCCGGAGAGCCCACGGCCTGAACGCCGGCGGCGCCGCGGTGGCGGCGCCTTCCTGCTGCTCCTCGCGCTGGCGGCCGCCGCCTGGTGGGGATGGCGCCACGAAACCCGCCGGCCGCTGCGTCCCGCGACCGCGGCGCCCCAGATGATGATCGTGCCGCCGGGCGCCAGCGTCCGCGACGTCGCCGTGCAGCTCTACGGCCTCGGCCTGGTGCGGCACCCCGCGCTGTTCCAGGCCCTGGCGGTGATGCGCGGGGACCAGGGCCGCCTGCGCGCCGGGGAATACGCGCTGCAAGGCGGCCTCGATCTGGGGCAGATCGTGGACAAGCTGGTCCGCGGAGACGTCGTCCGCCACGTGGTGACGTTCCCCGAGGGCACGAACCTCGAGGACATGGCGGTCATCGCGGCGGGGCAGGGCCTGGCCCCCGCCGCGTTCCTGGCCGCGGCCAGGGACCCCGCGCCCATCCGCGACCTCGACCCCGAAGCACCCGACCTCGAAGGCTACGTCTTCCCCGACACCTACGACGTGTCGCGCCTGCCGGGCGCCCCGGAGGCGCTGGTCGCGCGCGCCCTCCGGCGCTTCCGCGAGGTGATCGGCCCCGACCTGCCGGCGATCAAGGGCGGCCCCCTGACCCTGCGCCAGGTGGTCACGCTAGCCTCGCTCGTGGAGCTGGAGACGGCCCGGCCCGAGGAGCGCCCGCGCGTGGCGGCGGTCTTCCGGAACCGCCTGCAGAAGGGAATGCTCCTGCAGACCGACCCCACGGTCATCTACGCGATGCGTAAGGCGGGAAAGTATGACGGCAACATCCGCAAGGACGACCTGGAGATCGGCTCGCCCTACAACACGTACAAGTACCCCGGCCTGCCGCCGGGGCCCATCGCCTCACCGGGCCGGGCGTCGCTCCATGCCGCGGTGCACCCCGCGGACGCGGCGGACCTGTACTTCGTGAGCCGCAACGACGGCAGCCACGAGTTCAGCCGCACCCTCGCCGAGCACGCGCGGTGGGTGAACGTGTACCAGAGGCACCGCCGCGCGCCGCCGGCCAGCCCCAGCCCGGCCCGCTGATGGGTGTCCGCTCGTGGGAGGAGCCGCTCGAGGGGCCGCCGCGGGTCGTGCCGCCGCCCCTCCTCGGCGCCGCCGGGGTGGCGCTGGGCCTGCTCGTCGTGCTGCTGTCTAACGGCCGTCCCATCGGGTCGGGGGACGCGCGGCCCACCGAGCGCGTCGCGGCCAGCCTCGCGCAGGAGGCCGACCTCGACCTCGACGAGTACCCCGAGGTCGAGGAGCCGTTCGCGCGCACCGTGGACGGCCACCGGGTCTCCATCTACCCCGTGCTGTCCGCGGTCCTGGCCGCTCCGCTGTTCGCGGTCGCGCGGGCCTTCTTCGCCCTGGACGAGACCGGCACCGCCGTCGTGGGAAAGGTCGCCGCCGCGCTGTTCTCCAGCCTGGCCGCGGCGGTCCTGTTCCTGACCGTCGGCCGGCGGCGTCCGGTCGAGGACGCCGTCCTGACCGCGGCCGTGTTCGCACTGGGCACGAGCCTCTGGTCCACGAGCCAGGCCCTCTGGCAGCATCCCGCGGCGGCGCTCTTCCTCTCCCTGGCCGTCCTGTTCGTGGTGCGGTCCGGGGAGGATCCCGTCTGGGCCGGGCGCGCGGGACTGCCCCTGGCCCTCGCCGCCGCGGCCCGCCACGCCGACGTCCTCCTCGTCGCGGTGCTCGCCGTGGGCATCGCGATCCGGCGGCCCCGGCAGATCGCGCGGCTCCTGCTGTGGGCCTCCCCGCCCGTTGCCTTCGTCCTGCTCTATCAGTGGATGTACTTCGGCGCGCCCTGGCGGCACGGCTTCTCCGGCACCCTCGGCCGGTTCAACGAGGCGTGGGGCGTGGGGCACGCGGGCCTGCTCGTGTCGCCGGCGAAAGGACTGCTCGTCTTCACCCCCGTGGTGATCGTGGCGGCCCTCGGCATGGTCCGCGCGTTCCGCCGGGGCGAGCGCTGGCTGGTAGGGACGCTGGCGGCGGCGGCGGTAGCGCACTGGATCCTCATGGGCCGCTGGAGCGAGTGGCACGGCGGCGCGAGCTGGGGCCCGCGCATGATGACCGACGTCCTGCCCCTGCTCTTCCTGTTCCTGCCGGAGGGGCTGGACGTCCTCCCCAGCGTCGGTCCCGTGCTGGCGGCGGTGTCCGTGGCCGCGCAGGCCCTGGGCGCATTTGCCTACGACTATCGCTGGGAGCGGCTGTACCAGCCCCGCACGCCCCTCTCGCACGCCGAGCTCTGGGACGTCGTGCGCAGCCCCCTTGTCTATTACGCCCGCCGTCGCGTCGCCATCTTCGCCTTGCCCGTCGTGCGCGAGGGGCGCGTCTCCGTCCGGGAGCATCCGGTCGTGGTCTTCGGGCCCGAGGGATCGCGCGCGTCGTTCGGGACGGGCGACGCCCCCGCGGTGACGGGCGCGGACGCGACCTTCGGAGACGCCCACGCCCAGAAGGGCGCGCGCGCCGAGGCGGGTAGGCTGAGGCTCCGGGGGCACTGGGACGGCCTCTTCCTGCGGGTGCTCGACGGCGCGAAGAAGCGCCGTCTGGAGCTGCGGATCGCCGGCCGGGGAACAGGCACGCTCTACGTCGGCGAGCGGACCTTCTGGAGCGAGCCGCGCTGGACGACGTACCCGATAGCGGGCCCGTTCCAGATCCGCCACCCGTACCATTTCCCGGAATCCGGCGGGGCCGACCTCACGGTGACGATCGGGCGGGCGGCGGGGGAGGCGGACCTCGCGTCCGTCTCCCTCGTGCCGCCCACCGCGCCGGAGAAGGTGATCCAGGCGCCGTAGGCCGAGAGACGGACGGGGACGACCGCGGTGTCGCCCAGCGTCACGCCGCCGCCTGCGGGAAGCCGCACCTCCACGTCGGGCGCCGTCCCCAGGGGAACGCGGCGCTCCTCCCAGAGCAGGACGTCATTGGGCGAGGGCCGGGGCCGCACGACGCGCGCCACGACCTCGCCCCCGCGCGGCGACTCCACGAGGAAGCGGCCGAGCTCGCCCTGGAGGCGGAATCCCTCGCCCTCGGGCTCGCTGCGGTCCACACAGGTCGTCCGCACGGCGCCGGCGCCCACGCGATAGCGGTCCGGCTCCGGGACGCGCGGCCAGGCGAAGTCGCCTCGCCGTCCACGGGGTACGAGCTCTTGCGGGACCAGGCGGGCCTCCTCGATGAGCGCGGTTCCCTGCACGCCAGAGGCGACGAGGGCCAGCCGCCGTGCGCCCGCGGGGAGCAGCAGGGGGATGACGGGCGCCGGCTGGCCCGCCTGCAGGTAGGTACTCCCGAGGGCCAGCTCGCCCGCGAAGATGTCGAGGCGCGCCACGCGCGACCCGGGATCCGCGGAGACCGGCCGGCCGGCCACCTCGAGCCGGTACAACCCCGGCGGCACGTCGAGGCGGCGCGACGTCTGCATCTCGAGGGCGTGGAGAAGCCACGGCGCGCGCCGCAGGTCGAGGGGCACCTGCAGGTCGGGCAGCTCGGGGGGACCCAGCGGCCCGGCGAGCCGCGCTGGATCCCAGGCCTCGAGCAGGTCGAGGGTGGCCAGACGCCCGTCGATGAGCGGCTGCGTCCGCAACCCCGAGGCCACGGCAAGGTATCCGAGCGCGCCCAGGGCCAGGCCGGGAGCGCCCCGCCAGAAGGCCAGCGAGGCGGCGGCGCCGAGCGACAGCGCGAGCAGCGGCGCCTGCGGCCCGCCCAGAACGAAGGACGGCAGCGCGCCGTCCAGGTCGAGGGCGGGGGCGAGGACGCGGAGGAGCGCGCTCTCCCCATCGGCCCGGTTGTGCAGCGCCCGCGGGGCGTCCGCCGCGACGGCGACGATGGCCAGCCCGATCCCGGCCAGGGCCGCCGCGGCGTCCCGCTGCGCGCGCAGCGCCGGCGCCAGGGCCAGCGCGAGCGCGGGGAGGGCCGGCACCACGAAGCGCGCGGGAGGGCAGGCGCCGCCCCACCACATGCTGAAGGAGGCGCCGGCGAGGAGCGTCGCCCCGCCGAAGAGGGCGGAGCGCAGGGCGTCGCCGGTCCGCCATCGGGAGAGGGCCGCGCCGCCCGCCAGGGCGAGGACGAACACCGGCGCG
>DAINRN010000183.1:0-890 GCA_036741815.1 Acidobacteriota bacterium | reverse complement strand
GAGTCCGGCCGCTCCCCACGGCGCGCGCGCGGGCGAGACGTCCGCGGAAAAGCCCGCGCCGTAGGCGGCGGTGATCGAGGCCAGCCCGTAGTGGGAGCGGAAGAAGACGAGCAGCAGCGCTATCGACGCCGTGAAGGTCGCCATCCCACCCACGCGCGCCGCCCACGGGCAGCGGCGGGCGAGGGTGAGGCCCAGGCCCAGCGCCGCCAGCGGCAGGAGCCGGGGGTGCAGCCAGGGCAGGCCCGCCGCGATCAGGCCGGCCGCCATGGCCCCGACCGGCCCCGGATCCCGCCGTGACAGGAGCAGGAACGCGGCGGTGGCCAGGGCGGCGGGAACCTCCGGGTACAGGGCCACGGCGTAGAAGGCGAGCGGAGGCGTCAGCGCGCAGATCGCCCAGGCGCCCGCCGCCGCGGCCGGATGCACGGAGGCGTCCCGGACCAGGCGATACACGAGGACGGCGGTGAGCGCGGCCAGGGCCGACATGAAGAGGCGCGCACCGGTGTAACCGCCCAGCGCGTAGGCGGGGAGGAGAAGCGCGGCCAGGCCGGGCGTGTGGACGGAATAGATCCGTCCCGCGGGGCTGCGCGGCGAGGTGTGGGGCTCGAGCGTGCCCGCGAAGAAGGGAGCGTACTCGCGGCGCGCGAACTCGTCGCGCAGGTCCAGGTCGCCGTCGCTCAAGAGGCTCTGCGCCATCACCAGGTAGTGAGGCTCGTCGCCCTGCGGCCCCGCGGGGCCGGGGACACGGGCGCCGAGGAGCGCATAGAAGATGAATGCCGCCGGGAACAGGGCCCCGCCCCGCATCCGCACCGGCGCCGCGGGGGAGGCCGCGGCCTGACGGACGACGGCCACGGTGAAGGTCGTATCGAGAGTGGCCGCGGGGACCGCGACGA
>DAINRN010000182.1:3510-7022 GCA_036741815.1 Acidobacteriota bacterium | reverse complement strand
CCCTCTCTCCGATGAGCCGGGCCAGGCCGTCGGTGGCGGCCACGTTGCCCGCGGTGAGGGAGGCGAGGGAGGTGGTGTCGAGGTTCTCGATGTCGCCGTGCGCCGCGATATGCTGGCCGTTCTTGTCCACGAGGAAGACGACCTTGGCGTTGGCGTCGATGCGGAGCTTCGAGATGATCTGCTTGATCTGGTTGAACTCCTCCTCGTACATGACGATGTCGGGGGCCGCCATTCCGTGATCCTCCTCATAAGACCTTACAGGCCCGGCCGCACGCAGACCTCTACGTGGGAACGCTAGTTATAGCCTGCGAGTCAACGATTTGCAACGGACGAGGGGGCCCGTCCTCTCAATACTCCCGGCGTCCCTCCAGGGCCTTGGACATCGTGACCTCGTCCGCCCACTCGAGGTCGGACCCCACGGGGACGCCCATCGCGATCCGGGTGACGCGGACCGACAGCGGCTTCAGCACCCGAGCCAGGTAGACCGCGGTGGCCTCGCCTTCGATGGTGGGGCTCGTGGCCAGGATGACTTCCTCGACGCCGCCCGCCCGCACCCGCTGGAGCAGGCCTTCGATCTTCAGCTCGTCGGGCCCGATCCCCTGCAGCGGGGAGAGCGCGCCCTGCAGGACGTGGTACCGGCCCTTGAAGTCCCGGGTGCGCTCCACGGCCAGAAGGTTGTGGGGCTCCTCGATCACGCAGATGGTGGCGTCGGCGCAGATCGCGCACACCTCGGAGTCGGTGACCGCGTTGCAGACCGAGCAGGTCCGGATCGAGTCCAGCAGCTCCAGGACCGCCTCGGACAGCCGCTGGGCGTCCTCCCGCGACCCCTTCAGCAGGTGGAAGGCGATGCGCTGCGCGGACTTGGGGCCGATGCCGGGCAGCGCGCGCAGCTCATCGATAAGGCGTGAGAGCGGCGCGGGGTAATCCACCGGCGCAGTTTATCCCAGCCGCTCCAGCTGTCGGTCGTGGACGCGGGCCAGCGTGCGCTGCGCGGTCAGCGCGCCTACCAGGGCCAGGAACATGTCCCACTGCGTGTCCCACGGGTCGCCCTGCGTGCCCAGGAAGGCGGTGGCGGAGTCGCCGGTCAGGACCGCCGTCCACCATTCGATGAACTCGTAGCAGGCGCTGATGCCGAGGCACACGCAGCAGACCAGGAAGAACAGCCACTTCCCCGGCCGCACCGGCGAGCGCCGCAGCAGGATCTCGCGGGCCAGGATCGCCGGCACGAAGCCCTGCGCGAAATGCCCGAGGCGGTCGTAGTGGTTGCGGGCCAGGCCCAGGGCGTTCTGCACCCAGAAGCCCAGGGGCACCTCCGCATACGTGTAGTGGCCCCCGAGCATGAGGATCAGCGCGTGCACGAAGATCAACCGATAGGCGAGTGGGGTCAGGGGGAACCGCCGGTAGGTGGCGGCCAGCACCGGGACGGCGATCAGGATCGGCGCGATCTCGAGGAACCAGGTGAAGGTGTCGTGCGGACGGATGCCGGAGAGGGCGAGGGCCACGGCGCCCGCGGCCAGCAGGACGAGGGGCTCGCGCCTCGCGGCGTTCCCTCCCTCCTGCGGGGCGCTGGCCCGCTCCGACGCGCCCGTGCTAGACTCCGCGCGCAAGTCCCCCATTCTAGGCGCTTCTAGCGCGGTATCCAGAGGAGCGACACATGTTCGTGCCCGATACCTTCGGCCTGGCCATGCTGATGATGATCACGAGCGCCGTCTGCTGGGGGTCCTGGGCCAACACCTACAAGGCCACCAAGGGCTACCGCTTCGAGCTCTTCTACTGGGACTACGCGGTCGGCATCTTCCTGGTGTCGCTCGCCTATGCCTTCACCCTGGGCTCCAGCGGCAGCAGCGGAGAAGGGTTCCTGGAAAACCTCGAGGCCGCGGACCGGGGCAACATCGTCTCCGCCATGATCGGCGGGTTCATCTTCAACGTGGCGAACCTGCTGCTGGTGGCGGCCATCGACCTGGCCGGACTGGCCGTGGCGTTCCCGGTGGCCATCGGCATCGCGATGGTGGTCGGCGTCATCATGAGCTACGTCCTCCAGCCCAAGGGCGATGCCATGCTCCTCGGAATCGGCGTGGCCCTGGCCATCGTGGCGGTGATCATGGACGGCAAGGCCTACGGGCGCCTGACCAAGGGCGGCCAGGCCGTCTCCCGCAAGAGCATCATCGTCTGCATCGTGTCGGGCGTCCTCATGGGCTCGTTCGCGCCCTTCGTGACGCGGGCCCTCACCAATGGCCACCCGCTCACCCCCTACAGCATCGCGGTCTTCTTCACGCTGGCCGCTCTCCTCTGCTGCTTCGTCGTCAACGTCTACTTCATGAAGAAGCCGCTGGTGGGGACGCCGGTGGACTTCTCGGGCTTCTTCGCGGCGCGGCCCCAGGACCACGCGATGGGCGTCCTGGGCGGCGCCATCTGGGGCACGGGCACGGTCTTCAACTTCGTGGCCGCCAGCTTCACGGGCGTGGCCATCTCCTACGCGATCGGCCAGGCCGCGCCCATGGTGGCCGCGGTGTGGGGCGTGTTCGTCTGGCGCGAGTTCGCGGGCGCCGACGCCAAGGCCAAGACGTATCTCGGCCTCATGTTCCTCTTCTACATGCTGGCGCTCGTGACCATCGCCAGCGCGTACAAGGCGGCCTGAGCCCGCCCTGATGCGGCGCCTATCGCTGGCCGGAGTGACGGTAGCGGCGCTGGTGCTGGCCGCCGCCGCGCACGCGCAGCCGCGGCCGATCCCCATCATCTTCGACACCGACTTCGGCATGGTGCCGCAGGACGACTCCTTCGCGCTGATGCTGGCCCTCCACTCGCCGGAGCTCGAGATCCTGGGCGTGACCACGGTGGCGGGCAACTTCTCCGTGGAGCAGGCCACCGCCGACGCGCTGCGCATCCTCGAGATCGCGGGACGCGCCGACATCCCCGTGTACCGCGGCGCGAACATGCCGCTCATGCACGAGAAGAGCGAGTTCGCGACCACCCGCCACGGCCAGTGGTGGTCGGACGCTCCCCCCTCGCCGCCGCCCGGCGGCTTCGCCAGGCGCAAGGAAGAAGCGAAGACCGCCGTGCAGTACATCGTGGAGACCGTGAACGCGCGGCCGGGCCAGGTCACGATCATGGCCATCGGGCCGATGACCAACGTGGCCATGGCCCTGCGCCAGGAGCCCGGCCTGGCCGCGAAGGTCAAGCAGCTCTACATCATGGGCGGGGCGGTGGCCTCGCTGCCGGACGGGGCGGGCAACATGACGCCGAACGCCGAGTTCAACTTCTGGGTGGACCCGGAGGCCGCGAAGATCGCGCTGCGCGCCGGGATTCCGATCGTGCTCTCCCCGCTGAACGTGTCGCGGAAGACCAGCCTGGACCGCAGCTGGTACGAGAAGCTGGTGGCGGTGGACACGCCGCTCACGCGCCTCATCCGCGAGCGGATGGGGCCCGTTTTCGAGAAGGACCCGGGCCGCAAGATGCTGATGTTCGACCAGGTCACCGTGGCCAGCCTCGTGGACCCCAGCCTGGTCACGACC
>DAINRN010000182.1:1314-3500 GCA_036741815.1 Acidobacteriota bacterium | reverse complement strand
GACGACGCTCGACAAGGCCTCGGCCGACCACCTGGTCCCCTGCGGGCAGAGCGCCCCCTTTAACGACCTGGTGGGCTCGCGGGATCGCAAGTCGATCACGTTTCCGGCCGGGCACATCGGACTGTCCGTCGGCGGCAAGGCCCCCTGGCCGGGCGCCGAAGGGGCGCAGAAGATGGCCGTCCAGTACGACCTCGACTGGGATCGGTTCATCCGCATGTTCGTGGAGCGGGTCACGCGGCCCGTTCCGAAACCATAGGAGCCGCGCGAGCCATGGCCAAGCGTCCCCGCATCGCCGTCGTCGGCAGCGCCAACGTCGACCTCACCACGTTGACCGACGAGTTCCCCCGCCCCGGCGAGACCCTCTTCGCGCCCAGCTTCGACCTGGGCTTCGGCGGCAAGGGCGCCAACCAGGCCGTGGCCGCCCGCCTGTGCGGGGCCGACGTCTACATGGTGGCGCGCGTGGGGTCGGACCTGTTCGGCCCGGCCACGATCAAGAACTTCGAGACCCTCGGCATCAACGCGGAGCACGTCAAGATCGTGGAGGGCGTGGCCAGCGGCGTGGCCCCGATCTTCGTCGAGAAGTCCGGGCAGAACCGCATCCTCGTGGTCAAGGGCGCGAACGACCGGCTGCTGCCGGCCGACGTGGACGCGGCCGCCTCCATGCTCAAGCAGGCGGACTGCATCGTCCTGCAGTTCGAGATCCCGCTTGTGACCGTGTACCACACCATCCGCTTCGCCAACCAGAACGGCATCAAGTGCATCCTGAACCCGGCGCCCGGCCAGCCCGTGGACATGGCCCAGCTCTCCGGCCTCGACTACTTCGTGCCGAACGAGACGGAGGCCGAGGCCATCAGCGGGCTGCCCGTCAAGGACGTCGACGACGCCAAGCGCTGCGCCGCGGCCTTCCTGAAGGCGGGCATCCGGCGGGTGATCATCACGCTCGGGGCCAACGGCGCGCTCCTGGCCGGCAGCGAGGGCATGGAGCACGTGCCCGCGTTCCCGGTCAAGACCGTCGACAGCACCGGAGCGGGCGACGCCTTCATCGGCAGCTTCGCGGTGTTCCTGGGCGAGGGCCTGGACGAGCGCCAGGCCGTGACCAGGGCCAACCTCTACGCCGGGCTCTCGACGACGGGCGTGGGCACGCAGAAGTCGTTCTCCGATCGCGCGAAGTACGAGGCCGAATGGAAGGCGCGGGGACGCTGACCCGGGCTGTCCTCGCCGTCCTGCTCGTCGTCGTCTTGGCGCCGGCGGTGCCGGCGCAGCCGGCGGCGGGCGCGGGCAAGGTCAAGGTGATCGCCGACCAGGACAGCGCGGGCCCCCAGGGGACGAACTTCCTGTCGCTGCTGATGCTGCTCAATGCCCCGCAGGTGGACCTCCTCGGCATCACGACCGTCAGCGGCGACCAGTGGATGGAGCCGGCCACGGTGTTCGCGCTGCATGCCGTCGAGCTGGCGGGCCGGACGGACGTGCCGGTGGTCAAGGGCGCCGAGCAGCCGCTCGTCAACACGCGCCGCGAGCAGGAGCTGCGCGAGCAGCTCTACGGCTCGCACCCCACCTGGCACGGCTCGTTCAACCCGGACGCCCCGCCGCCCGATCGGACCTGGCCGCCGCCCGGCGGGTTCCCCAAGACGAAGCCGCGCCCGGGGCGCGCGGCCGATTTCATCATCGACACCATCCGCGCCCACCCGGGCGAGGTGGCGCTGTATTGCGCGGGGCCCCTCACGAACGTGGCCCTGGCCGTGCGCATGGACCCGGGCATCGTCCCCCTGACGAAGGCGCTCTACGTCATGGGAGCGAGCAGCAAGGGCGGCTTCGAGCTGAACTGGTGGTGGGACCCCGAGGCCGCGGCCATCGTGATGAGGGAGCCGTGGAAGGAGATCGTGGTGACGCCGGCCGAGACCGGCTTCCAGCCCTACACGAGCCCAGCCCTCATGCGGCGAATCGTGAAGGCGGGCGGCCGCTTCGCGCGGCACCTGCAGGAGGTCTACCTCGACACGCAGCCCCCGCCGGGCGTCTCGCACTGGTCGGCGATGTGGGACGAGGTGCTGGCGGCGGCGATCGTCGACCCCGCCGTGATCAAGCAGTCCGAGACGCTCTACCTCGACGTGGACATCACGCACGGACCAAAATACGGCCACACCGTCGTCTGGAAGCCGCCCGCCGGCGTGCCGTCGTTCTTCGAGGCG
>DAINRN010000182.1:0-1304 GCA_036741815.1 Acidobacteriota bacterium | reverse complement strand
GATCCGGCCGCCCCCGAGAAGTGGAAGGGCCATCTCGCCCCGCCCGCGCACCTGCGTCCCGCCACCGTCCACATGGAGGTGGACATCCCGCGCTTCGAGCAGGTCTTCGTGGACCTCATGAGCCGGCCGTGACCGCGCGCGCGAGGATCTGGGTGGCGCTGGCGGCGAGCCTGAGTGCCACCACCGCCTGCGCGCCGGCGGCCGGCGAATCGCCGGCTCCTTGGACGATCACGAAGGCGGCCCAGGAGCTGGTCGCCGATCCCGGGCTGCAGGCCCGGATCTTCAAGGCTCTCGACGCCGCCCGCTCCGCCGGGACCGACCCCGGCATCTCGAAGTTCCACGTGCGCGCCGCGACCGTCATCCGGCACGGCGGCGCCGAGCGGACCATCCTGGGCGGCAACAGCGAATACCGCGTGCCCGAGGCCATCCACGGCGAGACCTCGCTGATGAACCACGTGATCACCGAGGTGGGGCCGGAGGAGGCCAGGCGCGAGGTCGGCTTCATCGCGTTCTACGGCGAGGCCTGCGGCGGCGGCGGGTCCTGTGGGGACTGCCGCGACTACCTGCTCGAAACCACGCGCTGGCAGGACCTGCTCATCGTGTGCGGCAAGGCGGGCGACCGGACGGTCCACGTCGACCGGTTCGCGAAAGGCATCGTGCCCGAGGACCGGTTTCCGGAGGTGCCGGCGGACGGCACGGGCTTGACTGCGGCCCAACTCGACGAGCTGGTCCAGGCGGCGCTCGGCGCCCGCGCCGGCGGCATCCGGCTCTTCACCCCGCCCGAGGACCACCTCGGCGTCGCGGTCCTGACCACCGCAGGCAAGGTCTACCGCGCGGCCGGCGCCGACGACGCGGCGTTCCACTATCGCTATCCGCTGGGGGCCGCGCTTCAGCAGGCGGCCACGGAGCGGGACTACTTCGTCCGCGCCGTGGTGGTCGCGGGCGATCCGGGCCGCACGCCGCGCTTAAGCTACCGCGACCGCCAGTACGGCTACGAGTTCAGCTCCTTCAACCGGAAGCGCGGCCTGGCGCCGATCCGGCTCATCGTCCTGGACGGCGCCAACGGCGGCGCGCGCCGCTACCGCGCCACCACCTTCGAGGACGCGCTGCCCGGCGCGTTCAGCACGGCCGATTTCATGCCCGAGGCGGTGGACAAGTTCCTGCAGACCGCGCCTCGTTAGCCCGGTCCAGTTTCGGCAACTTGACCGCGCCCGCCCGCGCGGCGTAGCCTGCTCGCGTGATGAACGAGTGCGTGTCGTCCGGCATCGTCGTTTCCGTCCTGTCCTTCTGTTCGATTGCGGCGG
>DAINRN010000181.1:0-7050 GCA_036741815.1 Acidobacteriota bacterium | reverse complement strand
GCGCGCAGGACGATGGCCACCCGTACCGTGCGGTGCCGGGGCTTCGCGCCGTTGCGGTACCCTTCGAAAACGTAGCAGCAGTCGAGCGGCCGCAGGCGCAGGTACCGGACCAGATAGTCCAGGCAACCGACCGACGGGAACCAGAAGTTCGAGCAGGCGTTATAGATCGCCCCCTCCGCGTTGAAGTACATCCCGTAGCCCTCCTCCAGGACGGCGGCGGTCTCGAGTAGCAGCACACCGCCCGGCCGTACCATCCCGCGGACGCGGCACAGCGCGGTCAGCGGGTCGAAGGCGTGGTACAGCAACCCCCCACACACGACCACGTCGAACAGCGACGAGCCGTCCCTCGAAACCGCCTGCGGCATGTCGGGCAGTTCCATCCCCGCGACGTATTCGAACTTGGCGCCCAGTTTTTCCCTGACCGTCTTCACCTTCTCGTCGTTGGGCATCCGGTCGTACGCCACGACCCGCGCGGCTTGGCGCCGCTCCATCAGGATCGACATAACGCCTTCCATCGCGCCGACGTCCAGGCATCGCTGCCCGGCGACGTCGATGCCCCGCAGGAGGAGGCGGATCGGGATCTGACCGAGATAGTCCTTTCCGTCGGTCACGACGCTGGGCTCCAGCTCGATCTTGTAGTACCAGTCCTGGAACCACGACGCCGTCGGATCGGAGAGCGGGAGTGGCCGCGGAGGAGGAGGGGGCTTCTGCGTCGTGTCGGGTTCCTTTACACTGCCCATCGGGCGACAGGAAAGACTAGTCGCCTTCCGAGGTCACGGCAAGGGCCTCCCCCGGCTCAGCGATCCGCGAGCGCACCGTTCGGCTCATGGACTCCCACAGCCTGTACCTGAGCGCGGCCAGCTACGCAGGGGACGTTGGGGCTGATGGGCTTCGCGGGCATGGTTTGGGCCCTGCTACGCCGTTGTTCCGCGACCTCGCGCCGCCACGCCATCCTCGCTCATGGCCGAGAGCCTCGTCATCGCGTTCGTGCAGTCATGGCCCTACCAGGGCTTGGGGCGCGTCGTACGAATATACGCGCCACGGCTGGCTCCCCATGGGGCTCCTGCGGCGTCCCAGGATCTCGCGGGCGGAAACGATAGCTCAGTCAGGGCTGCGGAGGGTAGCTCATGACGCCGCCCCCGAAAGACCAGTCCTCCCGCGTCCCTCCACGAGGGTGTTGCGCATGCCGGGTGCGGCCGCCAGCCTCTCCGCGATCCCCGCGTAGAGCGCCTGCTTCACCTCGACCGTCCCGTGAGCGATGGCCGGGCCGGTGATCCGCGCGTGCCCTGGGCGAGGGTGATGCGGACAAGGGGCATGTCGCTGTCCTCCTTGATGGCGCCGCTAGAATACCCTGAACGCGGAGGGACGGATGCTCTCGAAGGAAGACGCCGGGCGCCTGCTGGACTACACGGTGTGGGCCAACCACCGGGCCATGCGGGCCGCGGCCACGCTGTCCAACGACGACTTCAAGCGCGACCTGGGGTCGAGCCACGGCGGCGTGCGCGGGACGCTCGTCCACACCCTGGGCGCGGAGTGGATCTGGCTGGAGCGGTGGAAGGGCGTGTCGCCCACGCGGCGGCTGGACGAGTCGGAGTTCGCGGACGTCATGGCGGTCCGCGAGCGCTGGAGCGTCATCGAGGACCACCGCGCGTCCTGGTTCGCGAGCCTCCGGGAGGGCGCCCTCCAGGAGACGATCCGGTACACCACTCTGGACAAGCGCAGCTTCGAGAACCCCCTCTGGCAGCTCGTCCAGCATGTGGCCAACCACTCCACCTACCACCGCGGCCAGGTCGTCACGCTGCTGCGCATCCTGGGCGCGAAGGCCCCGTCGTCGGACATGGTGCTGTGGGACCGTGAGCGGGGGAAGCCGCCCGCCGACGAGGCGCGCTAGGGCCGGGCCCGGTCGTTGCGGTAGACCTTCCCGCCCCGCATCACGAACAGCACCTTCTCCGTCGCATGGATGTCCGCCAGCGGATCGCCGGGCACCGCGATCACGTCCGCCTCCTTGCCGGGCTCCAGCGTACCCAGCTTGGCGTCGAGGCCGAGGAGCGCGGCGTCCACCGACGTTGCGGCGCGCAGGGCGGCGGCGGGGGTCAGGCCGTGGTCCACCAGCAGGGCGAACTCCTCGGCGTTGCGGCCGTGCGGGCTCACCGCGGAGTCGGTGCCGAAGGCGATGCGCACGCCGGCCTTCACCGCCCGCCGGACCGCCGCGGAGCGCGCCTCCACGGCCGCCAGGGCCTTGGCCGCGATCTCCGGCGGATACTGGCGCTTCGACTTCGGACCGATGTACTCGCTGGCCATGAGCGTGGGCACCAGATAGGTCCCGCGCTCCTTCATCATCCGCACCGCCTCGTCGTCCAGGAACGAGCCGTGCTCGATGGAATCGATCCCGGCCCGGATGGCCACCTTGGCCCCTTCCGCGCCGTGGGCGTGGGCCGCGGTCTTGCGCCGCAGGCGATGGGCCTCGTCCACGATGGCGTCCATCTCCTCCTGGGTGAGCTGCGGCGTGTCCACGTCGTCGGTCAGCGAAAGCACGCCGCCGGTGGCGCAGGTCTTGACGACGTCGGCGCCGTACTTGATCTGGATGCGGACCGCGTCCCGGAAGGCCGCGGCCCCGCTGGCCACGCCGTCCGCGATCCCGGTCTCGCGGCCGAAGAGCATGTAGGGGAAGCCGGTCGAGTCGCAGTGCCCGCCGCGCGCGCCCAGGGCGTGGACCGCCACCAGCATCCGCGGCCCGGGCACGACGCCGGCGTTGATCGAGTTGCGCAGGGCGACGTCGATGTACTCCTCGGATCCGACGTCCCGCACGGTCGTGAACCCGGCCTGCAGCGTGCGGAGGGCGTACTCGGTCGCGCGGATGGCCTTCTCCGGCACGCCCCGCCGCATGTCGTTCACCGCCGACTCGTACCAGTTGTCCGTGGACTCGCCCGTCAGGTGCGTGTGGGCGTCGATGAAGCCGGGGAGGAGCGTCGCGTCGCCGAGGTCGATCACGGTAGCGCCGGCGGGCGCGGCCAGGCCGGCCCCCACCGCCTTGATCTTCCCTCCCTCGACGATCACCACGCCGTCGCGCGTGGCGCTGTCGCCCTTGCCGTCGAAGAGCCGCGCCGCCTTGAGCACGGTGACCTCCGCCGCGGGCGGGGTCTGCGCGGACGCCGCGGCCGCCGACAGCAGGAGCACGCCGAGGATGCGAGACGCCATTTCTTTTCCTCCGAGAGATGTCGGCCTGAAGCCGGACGAGGGACGGTATCCTACACCGGCCCCGTGCGACCCCGCCTGGAGTTGAGCCCCGAAGGCCGGCTGCTCTTCGCCGGCAAGGCCCTCCGCACCTTCGGCTTCGGGTGGCTGTCCCTCATCCTGGCCCTCTACCTGGAGCGCCGCGGCCTGTCCGCCCCCGCCATCGGCGCCGTTTTCACCGCCACCCTGGTCGAGGACGCCGTCTTCACCGTCCTCGTCGCGTCCCTCGCGCAACGGGTGGGGCGGCGGCGGGTCCTGCTGGCTTCGGCCTTCCTCATCACCGCCGCGGGAGCGGCGCTGGCGGTTGCCGAAAACCCCATGGTGATCGTGGTGGCGGCCGTGCTGGGCACGCTCAGCCCCAACGGCCAGGACGCCGGCCCCTTCTCGCCGCTCGAGCAGGCCCTGCTGCCGGATGCGGTGCCCGCCAAGGCCCGGACGCGCGCCTTCGCCTGGTACAACATCTTCGGCTTCCTGCCTTCCGCCCTCGGCGCGCTGGCCGCCGGCGCCTTCCAGCGCGCCGGGCGGGCCGCCGGCCTCGACGAGCTCGCCTGCTACCAGTGGATGCTCGGAGCCTACGCGCTCCTGGGCGTGGCCCTGGCCGCGGTCTACGCGCGGCTGCCGCGCAGCCTCGACGCGCCGCCCCCGGCCGACCGCCGCCCGCCCGGGTGGCGCATGGGCCTGCACCGGTCGCGCGGCGTCGTCCTGGAGATGTCCGCGCTCCAGGCCCTCGACTCGCTCGCGGGAGGCTTCGTGGTCCAGGCCCTGCTCGTCTACTGGTTCCACCTCCGCTTCGGGGCGGGTCCCGAGGTCCTGGGCCCGCTCTTCTTCGGCACCAGCCTGCTGTCGGCGGCCTCCTTCCTCGTGGCCGCCCGCCTGGCCGAACGCTTCGGCCTCCTGCGGACGGCGGTCTTCAGCCACATCCCCTCGAACTTGCTGCTGATGCTGGTGCCGCTGGCCGGGTCGCTGCCCGTGGCCGCGGGCCTGCTGCTGGCGCGCCATCTGCTGTCGCAGATGGACGTGCCCACGCGCCAGGCCTACACGATGGCGCTCGTGGACGCCGACGAGCGCGCCGCGACCGCGGGCTTCACCGCCAGCGCACGGAGCCTGTCCGCCGCCGTGGCCCCCGTCTTCACCGGATTCGCGCTGGCGCGCGCCGCCAGCGGCCTGCCGTTCTTCCTCGCGGGAGGGCTCAAGATCGTCTACGATCTCGCCCTCTACTTCCGCTTCCGCAACGTGAAGCTCCCGTGATCGACCTCCGCTCCGACACCGTCACCCAACCCACGCCCGAGATGCGGCGGGCCATGGCGGAGGCGCAGGTGGGCGACGACGTCTTCGGCGAGGACCCCACCGTCAACCGCCTCCAGGAGCGCGCGGCGCAACTGCTCGGCTTCGAGGCGGCGCTGTGGGTGCCGTCGGGCGTCATGGGCAACGAGATCGCCATCCGCGTCCTCACGGAGCCGGGGCAGGAGGTGCTGTGCGAGGAGCGCAGCCACGTCGTGCAGTACGAGCTGGCCGGGATGGCGGTCCTGTCCGGGGTGATGCCTCGGGTGGTGCCGGGTCCGGAGGGCCGGCTCACGCCGGAATCCGTGCGCGCGGCGGTCAAGCCGTACATGTACCTGCGCTCCGACCTCGGGATGGCCGTGCTGGAGAACACGCACAACCTGGCGGGTGGAAGCGTCTACACGGTGGAGGAGACCGCGGCCGTCATCACCGCCTGCCGAGAGGCGGGGCTGCGCGTTCACGTGGACGGGGCGCGGCTCTGGAACGCGGCGGTGGCGCTGGATGTGGCGCCGGCCGACCTCGTCCGCGGCGCCGACAGCGCGATGGTCACCCTGTCGAAGGGACTGTGCGCGCCGGCGGGGTCCTTGCTGGTGGCTTCGAAAGAGCGGATCCAGAAGGCGCGACGTGTCCGCAAGCAGCTCGGCGGCGGCATGAGGCAGGTGGGCATCCTCGCCGCGGCGGGCCTGGTGGCGATAGAGACGATGGTCCCGCGCCTGGCCGAGGACCACGACAACGCGCGGCTGCTCGCGGAGAGGCTGGGCCGGTGCCGCGGGCTCCGGGTGGCCCCGGTGCGTACGAACATCGTGGTGGCCGAGGTCGAGGGACGCCGGGCCCCCGACATCGTCGCGGTGGCGCAGCAGCGGGGCGTGCTCGTCACCGCCATGGATGCGGTCACGCTCCGCCTGGTCACGCACCGGGACGTCCCGCGGGCGGACTGCGAGCGGGCCGCCGCCGTGTTGACCGATCTTCTTTGACTCGGCGGCGGCCTTCGCAACTGTGTGCTATCATTGATAGCAACACGGTAGGAGGCGGGCGTGGCGCAGCTCATCGTCAGGAAACTCGAATCGAACGTCGTGGCGCAATTGCGGAAGCGGGCGGCCCGCAAGGGCCGTTCCATGGAAGCGGAGCATCGCGAGATTCTCCGCGCCGCCTTGCGCCCGGGAAGGGCCGGGAAACGGCTCAAGGATCTGCTCCTCGAGATGCCCGCCGTCGGAAGCGACGCCGACTTCAAGCGCACGCGTCAGAGGCCCAGGCGCGTGCGGTTGTGAGCCTTCTACTCGATACGAACGTCGTGTCCGAGCTGCGCAAGGGCCCGCGGGGCAACGCGCGTGTCCAGGAGTGGTTTGCGAGCGTCGCGGACGAGGACATCCATCTGAGCGTGCTCGTGATCGGAGAGCTGCGAAGGGGTATCGAGCTCATCCGTCGCCGAGACACCCGCCAGGCCGCGGTCCTCGAACGCTGGCTCGACCGGCTCCTGACCGACCATGGCGACCGGGTCCTCGGGATCGACCTGGCTGTCGCGGAGGCGTGGGGCCATCTGAGCGCGCTGCGGCCGGGTTCCCTGGTCGATATCCTCCAAGCGGCTACCGCCCAGGTCCACGGGCTGACCCTCGTTACCCGAAACGTCAGGGACGTCGCGTGGACCGGTGTGCCCTGTCTCAACCCGTTCGATCGAGCTCCTCTTAGAGCCAGCCGCGGCGGGTCCTATCCTCTTGCCCGGCCCGGATGCTAAGGTGCCCGGGTGAAGCGCGACCTCGGCGCCCTCACCGCCCGCGAGCACGACCTCGTCGTGATCGGCGGCGGCATCCACGGCGTGACCGCTGCCTACGACGCCGCGCAGCGTGGGCTGTCCGTGGCCCTCGTGGAGGCGCAGGACTTCGGCGCGGGCGTTTCGTGGAACAGCCTCAAGACGATCCACGGGGGCCTGCGCCACCTCCAGCGGGCGGACCTGGGGCAGGCGCGCGAGTCGATGCGGGAGCGGCGCGCGCTGCTGCGCATCGCGCCCGCGATCGTGCGGCCCTTGCCGTTCCTCGTCCCCCTCCGAGGTCACGGGCTCCGCGGTCGGGAGGCCTTCGGCGCCGCCCTTCGCTTGCACGACTGGATCGGCCGCCGCCGCAACGAGGGCCTGCCGCCGGAACGCCATATCCCGCCGAGCCGCGTGGTCTCCGCGGCCGAGGTCCGCCGGATCTGTCCCGGGATCGCCCACGACGACTTGAGCGGCGGTGCTCTCTGGTTCGATGCGCAGGTCACGCGCAGCGAGCGGCTGATCATGGCCTTCTGCCACGCCGCCGCCGCCGCGGGGGCGGTGCTCGTCAACTACGTGGCCGCCACCGGCTTCACGCGCGCGGGAGAGCGGGTCACCGGCGTCCGCGCGCGCGACCTCGAGGGAGGCGGCGAGCTGGAGGTCCGGGCGCGCATGGTCCTGAATGCCACCGGCCCCGGGGTGAAGCGATTGCTAGCCCATGCCGGGATCGAGACGGCGAGCGACCCCGCGCTCCTGGGCCATGCCCTCGTGCATCGCCGCCACCTCCATGC
>DAINRN010000180.1:6652-7055 GCA_036741815.1 Acidobacteriota bacterium | reverse complement strand
GCGGTGGTGACATACCCCGCCTCCTTCAGCACGCTGGCCAGCGTCGGGTTGAAGTCGAGCAGCAACGGATGGGCCTTGCTGTACCCGTTCTGCGACGGCCGCCGCCCGGTCAGCATGACGGTCATGCTGCCGCGGGTCTTGGGCCAGTAGGTGTAGGCACGATCGAAGACGGCGCCCTGCCGCGCGAGGGCGTCGATGCGCGGGCTCGTGTTGCGCGTGTATGCATAGAGCCCGAGGTGATCCGCGCGCAGGGTGTCGATGGTGACCAGCAGGACGTTCAGGCCGTTCCCGGGGCGGGGCGACGGCCGCGGCGCCGGCGGCGGCCGCCGCTCCTTGCACGCCACCGCGGCCACGAGGGCGGCGGCCAGGACGGCGGCGGTGAGCCTCACGACCCGGTCTCGAT
>DAINRN010000180.1:1478-6642 GCA_036741815.1 Acidobacteriota bacterium | reverse complement strand
CGCGTCCGCGCCCGCGTGCTCGAGGTCCACGCGCACCGCGCGCTCCCAGGGGAGGTCCGCCAGGCGCTCCGCCCATTCGATCGCGAGAACCCCGCGCGGTCCCGGCAGCTCCTCCAGGCCCAGCTCGCCTTCGTCCCCGTCGCCCTTCAGCCGATAGAGGTCGGCGTGGTGCAGGGTCAGGCGGCCGGCGTAGGACGTGAGAAGGACGAAGGTGGGGCTGGCCACATCCGACGGATCGGCCCCCAGGCCGCGCGCCAGCCCCCGCACGAAGGTCGTCTTCCCGGCCCCCAGCTCGCCGCACAGGAGCACGACCTCACCCCCGCGGAACCCGCCGGCCAGCTCCGCCGCCACCTCCTCCGTCTCCGCCTCGGAGCGCGTGACCAGGCTACGAATGGGCGTGCCCCAGCGACCGGATGGCCTCGGGCAACGCCTCGATCAGGTCCCCCGCGAGGAGCGACTCCTGGCCGAGCCGGCGGGCCGCTACGTCCCCGGCCAGGCCGTGGACGTACACCGCCGCCGTCGCCGCCACCCACGGCTCGAGGCCGCGCGCCAGGAGGGCTCCCAGGATGCCCGCCAGGACGTCGCCCGTGCCGCCGGTGGCCATGCCGGGGTTGCCCGTCGGGTTCACGGCGGCGCGGCCGTCCGGGTGGGCCACGACCGTGCGGTGGCCCTTCAAGACGACGACGGCGCCGCTCTGCGCCGCGAGCTCGCGCGCCACCTCGAGGCGCCGGCGCTGTACCTCTACCGCCTCCGAGCCGACGAGGCGCGCCATCTCGCCGGGATGGGGCGTCAGGACCGTGGCCGCCGGCCGCTTCTGGAGGGCCGACGCAACGGGAGAAGGGGAGCCAGGAGCGGCGGCCAGGGCGTTGAGGCCGTCGGCGTCGATCACGAGCGGGGCTTCGCACCCGGCGATGAAGGCGCGGACGAAGTCGCGGGTGGCCGGGTCCTGGCCGAGGCCCGGCCCGATCACCACCGCGTCCTTGCCACGGGCCACCGCCAGCGCGCGGTCCTTGGCCTGGCCGTCCAGTCCGCCGTGGCCGCCCACGGGAAGCGGCTCGGTCATGAGCTCCGGCCGCCCGGCCGCCACCATCGGCAGCGCGGGGGCCGGGGTGGCGACCGTCACCAGCCCGGCCCCGGCACGTAGCGACCCGCCGGCGGAAAGGATGGCAGCGCCGGTCTTGCCCACCGACCCCGCCACCACGAGCACGTGACCGAAGGTGCCCTTGTGCGCGTCGGGCTGGCGCGGCGCGTATGCGCGTGCGGCATCCCTCGCCTCGAGGAGCCACAGGCGCGTCCCCGTCTCGGCCAGGACCGCGCCCGGGATGCCGATGTCCGCCACGATCAGGTCGCCCACCCGGTCGCACGCGGGCGGAAGGACGTGGCCACGCTTGGGCGCGGCGAACGTCACCGTGAGGTCGGCCCGCACCGTCTCCCAGGTCACGTCCCCGCTGTCCGAGGACAGGCCCGAAGGAATGTCGACGGCCACGATCGGGGCGCCGGCGGCCTTCGCCAGGTCCGCGATGATCCGGGCCACCAGGCCGGAAGGCGCGTCGTGCAGGCCCGTCCCCAGCAGCGCGTCCACCACGAGGTCGGCGCGCCCCAGAACGTCCCGCGCGGCGTCCCAGGCGGCGACATCCAAGAGCTCCGTCACCTTCCCGCCGGACCGCTCGTAGGCCTCGAGCTGGAGCCACGCGTCGCCCTTGACCTCCGCCTTGCGGCCGGCCAGGAAGACCGCCGGCTGCAGGTGGAGCAGGCGGTGCGCCACCACGAACCCGTCGCCGCCGTTGTTGCCCCGGCCGCACAACACGACGGGCCGGCGCAGCTCCGGATAGCGCCGTCGTATGGCGGCGGCCACGGCGGAGCCCGCGCTCTCCATGAGGACCGCGCCCGGGATGCCGACCTCCTCGATGGTGCGGCGGTCGGCCTGGCCCATCTCGGCGGCCGTCAGGACCGGGATCATTCGGGAAACGATGCTAACCCACCCCCGAGCCGCGGACCAGGAGGACCGCGGCCACCAGCGCCGCGAAGAGGAGCCGGTAGTAGACGAACGGCCGGTAGTCGCGGGTCCGCACGTAGGCGAGCAGGACCCGGATACTTGCGAAGCCGAAGACGGCCGCTGTGATCATCCCCGCCAGGACCTGCACGCCGTGGCCGGGCTCGAAGAGGTAGCGCGACTTGAGGACCGCGGCCCCCACCGTGATGGGCGTGGCCAGGAGGAAGCTGAACCGTGCGGCGTCCTCGCGACGGAAGCCGAGAAAGAGCGCCATGCTGATGGTGGCCCCGGAGCGCGACACGCCGGGCACCAGGGCCATCGCCTGCGCGAGCCCGATGAGCATGGCGTCACGCAGCGAAACGTCACGGACCTCGTTGCCCCGCGTCGCGCGGTCGGCCACGAAGAGCACGATCCCCATCACGGCCATGGCCGCCGCCACCAGCGCCGGGGAGCGGAAGACGGTCTCCGCCCAGTCCTCCAACAGGAATCCGGCAACCGCCCCCGGCACGGACGCCGCCGCCAGCAGCCAGAGAAGCCGGCTGTCGGGATCCGCGAACGGCCGGCCGGCCACCACCCCGCGCACTCCCGCGGCCAGGAGCCGGCGCCAGTCGTCGAAGAACGCGTACAGCACGGCCGCGAGCGTGCCCACGTGGAGGGCCACGTCGAAGGACAGGCCGTGCTCGGGCCAGCCCAGGAGCCAGGGGACGACCACCAGGTGGCCCGAGCTGCTGATGGGCAGGAACTCGCCCAGCCCCTGGACCATGCCCAGGACGATGGCCTGGAGCGTGCTCATCAGCGGGGGTTCCGCGTGAGCAGCGCGGAGACGGGGATCGACGTGCGCAGGGACGGGGGCTCGGGCTGCACGGTGACGTGGGCGATGGAGTGCGCGGCCTTGATCCGCTCGCTCACCTGCTGCGCCACCTCCGTCCCGTGGCGCGAGCCGTCGAGGACCACGTGCACCGTCACCACGTCGAAGCCGTCGGAGATGGTCCACGCGTGGAGGTCGTGCAGCTCGGCCACGCCCGGTGTCTCGCGGATGGTCCGCTCCAGGTCGCCGACCATGAGGCCCACGGGCGCGCCCTCCATCAGGACGTCGGCCGTCCGGGTGATGAGCTTCCAGGCGCTCCAAAGGATGAGCACGGCCAGGCCCACCGAGATGAGAGGGTCGGCGCGGCTCCAGCCCAGGAAGACCACGCACAGCGCCGCCACGATGGCCGCCACGGACCCGGCCGCGTCCGCAAGCACGTGCGCCAGGGCGGCCCGGACGTTGGCGTTGTGCCCGTGCCCGTCGGCGGAGAGGATGCGCGCGGCCACCAGGTTGACGGCCAGGCCCCCCACCGCCACCGCCAGCATCCACCGGCCCTGGATCTCCGGCGGGTCCTTCCAGCGCTCCGCGGCCTCCACCATCACCCAGATGGAGGTCCCGCACAGCACGATCGCGTTCACGAAGGCGGCCAGGGTCTCGGCCCGGCGCGAGCCGTAGGTGAGGTTGGACGTGCGCGGCCGCGCCGCCACCCGTTGGGCCACGAGCGCCAGGCCCAGGGCTCCCGCGTCGGCCAGCATGTGGCCGGCGTCGGAGAGCAGGGCCAGGCTGTGCGAGGCCACGCCGCCCACCACCGACGCCACCATGGTGCCGAGGGTCAGGACGAGGGCGATCCGGATGCGGCGCTCCGAAGTTTCTGGGTTCGCTGGCAAACCTCTTGCATTATGATGCGGCCAGCGTTTTATGACGAAGCGGATCGCTCTCGTCCTCACGCTCCTGGCCGGCACGCCCGGCGGGCGGGCCGACCAGGTTCCGCCCGTGTTCCACTCGGGCGTCGACGTCATCAACCTCAACGTCTGCGTGATGGACGGCCGCAACCGGTACATCATCGACCTGGCCGAGGGGGATTTCACCGTCTTAGAGGACGGCGTGCGGCAACAGGTCTCGATGTTCACCAAGCGCCGCCTGGACCTCTCGCTGGTCATCATGATCGACACTTCGGCCTCCATGGATCAGAAGCTGCCCGTGGCCCGGGCCGCGGCGCTCCGGCTCGTCCAGGCCCTGGGGCCGAAGGACCAGGCCGAGGTCATGCAGTTCAACGATCGGACCTCGGTCCTGCAGGAGTTCACATCCGACGGCGAGGCGCTGGAGCGGGCCATCAACCAGACCCGGGCCTCGGGGGCGACCGCCCTCTACACGGGCGTCTACGTGGCCCTCAAGGATCTCGCAAGGCAGAAGAAGCAGGGCGAGCTGCGGCGCTACGCCATCGTGCTGCTCTCCGACGGTCAGGACACGGCCTCGCGGGTGACCGACGAGCAGGTGCTGGAGCTGGCGCGCCGGCCGCGTCCCGGTGATGTCTCCCCCACGGAGGCAAAGGACCTGGGGGAGGCCGACTACTTCCTTTCCGTCCTGGGCCGCGACACCGGCGGCCAGGCCTTCTTCCCCGGGTCCCTCGGCGAGCTGAGCGGGGTCTACGACCGCATCGCGGAGGAGCTGCGCTCGGAGTACAGCCTCGGTTACGTCTCCTCGAACGCGACCCGGGACGGCCGCTGGAGGCGTATCGGGATCCTCACACCCGGAAGGGGCGGCCTCCAGGTGCGGCACCGCCCCGGCTACTTCGCTCCCCGCGGTCAGTGAGCGCGGCGGGCGGCTTCTTCGCCTCGGTGAACGGCGCCGTCCTGCCCGCGGAGGAGGCCCGGATCTCGGTCCTCGACACCGGATTTACGTTCGGCGACAGCGTTTACGAAACCTTGCGCACCTACGGCGGCCGGCCCTTCCACCTGGACCGCCACCTGGCGCGCCTCCGGGCCTCGGCGGGCCGCCTGGGGATCGCGGTCCCGGACGGCGACCTCGTCTTCATCCGGGACGTGGACGCCGTCCTCGCCCGCGCGGGCAACCCCGAGTCCTATGTCCGCATCATGCTCACCCGGGGCGTGGGCGACGTCTCCTACCATTTCGACCGCGTCGAGGGGCCCACGCGCGTGGTGATCGTGAAGCCCTACGAGCCGCTCCCCGAGCGCTGCTACAGCGAAGGGGTCCCCGTCATCATCGCCTCCGTGCGCCGCAACAGCCCGCGCGCGCTCGATCCCGCCATCAAGTCCGGCAACCTCCTCAACAACATCCTGGCCGTCCGGGAGGCGCAGGCCGCCGGGGCCCTTGTAGCTGAGGCCGCCGACCTGGATCGAGAG
>DAINRN010000180.1:0-1468 GCA_036741815.1 Acidobacteriota bacterium | reverse complement strand
GCGAGGTAGCCGAGGGCGCCAGCGCGAACGTGTTCGTCGTCAAGGACGGGGCCGTGCGGACGCCCCCGCTCGGCGCGGGCATCCTGGCGGGCGTGACGCGGCAGGTCCTGCTGGAGATCGGCCGCGAGCTGGGCATTCCCATGCGCGAGGAGACGCTTACGCCCGCGGACCTGCTGGCGGCCGACGAGGCCTTCATCACCAGCACGCTCAAGGAGGCCACACCCGTGCGCGCCATCGACGGCAAGCCCGTCGGGCACGGCCGCCCGGGACCGGTCACGCTCCGCCTGCTGAAGGCCTATCGCGAGTACGCGGCGCGGCAGGCCGCCCCGCGGGCCCGCTAGCGCCCCTGGGGATCCCGGCGCGCCAGCAGCCACCCGGGCACGAACAAGAGGACGCCAACCAGCATCATGCGCAGCATGGCCACCGTGCTGGGAGTGCCGAAGAACGCGGTGGCCGCCACCAGCGTCACCACCAGGCCCGTGACCTGCAGCACCCGGCCCAGGATGTAGACCAGCCAGGGCCCGAGGCGGGGGCCGCGCGCGCCCCGCGCGGTCACCGCCTTTTCCACCCGGAGCGTCCGAACCAGCGGCTGACCTCGTCGCGGGGGATGCGCACGGTCGTGGCCCGGCCGTGGGGGCAGAGGTTGGGATGGGCCGTGCGGCCCAGGTCCTGCACGATCGCGGCCATGGACTCGCGGGACAGGGCCTGCCCCGCGCGCACCGCGGAATGGCAGGCCAGGCTGGCGGCCAGCCGCTCGCGCGCGCCCGCCACGATCCAGTCCGCGGCCTCGCGCTCCAGGACGTCGCGGAGCATGGCCTGCAGGGCCGCGCCGGGATCGCGCGTCCCCAGGAGCGCCGGCACGGCCCGGACCCGCAGGGCGTCGCCGCCGAAGGGCTCGATGTCGAACCCCAGCTCGAGGAGCAGGCCCGCCTGGGCCTCGACTACCGGACGGAGATCCGGGGGCAGGTTGACCACCATGGGCAGGAGCAGCACTTGCGACTCCACGGCCCGCGAGGCCGCCCGCTCGAGCAGCGCCTCGTACCTCACGCGCTCGTGGGCGGTGTGCTGGTCCACGAGCACGAGGTCCTCGCCGCCGCTGACCAGGATGTAGGTGTTCCGGTGCTGTCCGATGACGTTGGCCGGCGGCGCCGGGCCCGGGCCGGGCCCCTCGCGTACGAGCGGCGCCGGCGGCGCGGCCGCCTCGTAGGGCCGCGCCCCCTGGACGGCGAAGGGCTCGCCGGCCACCTCGATCCGAGCCACGTTCGCGCGCGGCGCGGAGGCGCGGGCCCCCGCGGAGAGGCCGCCGGCCACCGCCCGCTCCACCGCTACCCACACCGTGCGCGGGTCCGCGAACCGCACCTCGGTCTTCGACACGGCCGCCCGCAGGCGCTTCAGGTACTCCGCCCGCGGGAGGTCGGTGGCGCCCATGCGGGTCGTATGGTCGGTCCGCATCTGTACGTCGAAGAGT
>DAINRN010000179.1:2347-7101 GCA_036741815.1 Acidobacteriota bacterium | reverse complement strand
CATCATGAAGCAGGTGGACGGCGTCAAGGAGGTGACGCCCGTCCTGAACTGGCTGGTCGCCAAGATCCGGGGCGAGTCGCGGGCGGTCAACCTGTGGGCGGTGGACTACCCGAGCTTCGCCGCCATCTCCGGGGGCCTCAACATCGTCGAGGGGCGGGCGCTCGAGCAGCCCGGGGACCTGGTCATGGACACCATCCTGGCCAGCGCCACCGGCATGCGCGTGGGCGACACCCTGCCCATGCTGAACCGGGAGTTCCGCCTGGCCGGCATCTGCCGCGCGGGGGCGGGGGGACGGCTCTACGCCCGCATCCAGGACGTGCAGGACGCCATCGGCACGCCCGACAAGGCCTCCTTCTTCCTGGTGAAGGGCCGCTCCGCCTTCGACGCGGAGACGCTGGCCAAGGCGCTGCAGGAGAAGTTCAAGGGGCACAAGATCACGCCCGTGGCCCAGGTCTCGCAGGTGATGCAGGACAACGCCGTGGGCCTGAAGCAGTTCAAGCAGGCGCTCACGGGCATGGCGGTGGTCATCTCGTTCCTGGTGGTGCTGCTGGCCATGTACACGACCATCATCGAGCGCACGCGCGAGATCGGCATCCTCCGCGCCATCGGGGCCAGCCAGGCCAAGGTCGTGCAACTCGTCATCGGCGAGAGCTTCCTGATCTGCATTTCCGGCGTCGTGCTCGGGATGTTGATCGCGGTGGGCAGCCACTGGTTCCTGCCGTACGTCTTCCCCACCCTCGTGGTCCAGCTGAGCCGCCAGTGGGCCGCCATCGCCGCCAGCCTGGGCCTGGCGGGAGGACTGCTCGGCTCGCTCTACCCCGCGCTGCGCGCCGCCCGGATGGACCCGATCCGGGCCCTGAACTTCGAGTGACGGCCGGCTTCGTTTTAGCGTAGAATGTGCGACTTGAATGGCGCTTTGAGGCTTTGAGCGTCCACCTGTGATGCATAGATCCCTCTTGTCCAGCACCGGTGCGAAAGGTTCCGTCGTCCTTCCCGCCCCGTCAGGCGTACGGCGCGAGGTCGAGGCCCGCAAGGCGCGGCGGCGGCTCTACCCCGTCTCCGCCCTCTACACCGCCTACTCGATGGGCGTCCTGGGCATGGCCATGCTCACCTCGCACAAGGCGGCGGCGCTCGCCTGGTTCGCCCTCGGCATCGTGGCCTGGACCGGGCTCGAGTACTTCGTCCACCGCCACATCCTGCACGGCCGCTTCCCGGACAGTCCGTCGCCCTGGCGGCACGCCCTGCACCGCTATTTCGACCACCTCCACATCGAGCACCACCAGCGGCCCTGGGACGGCAACCACGTGAACGGGACCATCCGCGACACGCTGCCCTTCGCGCTGCTCCTCACGGCGGTCAGCTTCTTCTTCCCGTTCCACACGGCGCCCGTCTTCCTGGCGGGGCTCCTCCAGGCCTACATCGCCGAGGAGTGGGTCCACCACTCGGTGCACTTCTGCCAGTTCGAGGGGAAGTACTTCCAGTACATCAAGCGGCACCATCTCTACCACCACAGCCCCAAGGGCTCGGGCGTGGGTTACGGCCTGAGCAGCGGGATCTGGGACGTCGTGTGGCAGACGCGGATCCCCGAGGCGGAGCGCCGGCTCCTGTACGCCCGGTCCGGCGGCCCACGCGTCGGCGGGTCCACGAGCGCGCCCGGGCCCCCCTCGCTCGCTTCCTGAGGCTCCCTTCGCCGAACGTGTGACGCTCCAGAGGGCGTCACCGCCCGATCCACCGGTGGTATATACTGCTGACTGCGCATCGTACGGGAGGACCCATGCGCATCGGCCACGCCTTCCCCCGGGGCATTTCGTGCGGACGAGCCAGGATCGTCTTGCTCGTCGCGCTGGTCCTCGCGCCGAACGTACTTGGCGCCCAATCGCCCGCCTACGGAACTGCTGTCGCGTGGGGCGGCAACGGCCTCAGCGAGCTGGGAGATCCCGCCGCCGGCTCCTACAGCCTGGATCCGGTCCTCGTGAGGGGACCGGGGAACGTGGGCATCCTGGATGGCGTCGTGGCCGTCGCGGCCGGGTCGTACCATAGCCTGGCCGTTCTGGCGGACGGGTCCGTCTACGCCTGGGGCAGCAACTCCGCAGGTCAGCTCGGCAACCCGTCGGCGGGCGCGTTCACCGCGACGCCCGTACGGGTGCTCGGCGTGGACGGCGTCGGGACCCTCGGCGGCGTCGTGGCCGTCTCGACGCGCAGTTACTCCAACCATGCGCTGCTTGCCGACGGCAGCGTCGTCGGATGGGGACGGAACGACCGGGGGCAGTTGGGCGACGGCACGATCGCGGAGAGTCGTCCGGCGCCGGTCCGGGTCCGAGCCGTCGGAGGGTCGGGTTTCCTTGTGGGTGTCGCGGCCGTGGCGGAGGGCGAGTCGCACAGCGTGGCGGCGCTCACCGACGGCAGGGTAGTGGCCTGGGGCAGCAACGAACTCGGAGCCCTGGGCGACGGCGGGACGAGCGACAGCACACTCCCCGTGTTCGTGAAGGGGCAGGGCGGGTTCGGGCAACTCTCGGGCGTGAAGGCGGTGGCCGCTGGACAGCGGTTCAGCCAGGCCCTCATGCACAGCGGCTCGATCCTGGCGTGGGGCAGCAACCTGGTCGGCAACCTCGGCAACCCCTCGGTGGGCGTGGCGCGCGGCATGGCCAGCGCCGTGCCCGTGCCCGTGATGGCCACGGACGGACGGGCGCTCAGCGGAGCGGTGGCGTTGGCCGCCGGGACCAGCCACAGCCTGGCCGTGCTCTCGGACGGTACCGTGGTGGGTTGGGGCAAGAACGTCTCCGACGTCCTGGGAGGCGGCGCCGCTGGCCCGATCTCTCGGCTGCCCGCGCCGATCCTCGGCGTGGACGGCACGGGGTTGCTGACGGGCATGACGGGCGTGGCCGCGGGCACGTACTGCAGTATTTCCTTCCGCTCCGGTGGGGGCATCTACGCGTGGGGCGACCCGCTGGTCAACGGCGACGGCCACTCCCGCGAGACACCCGCGCAGGTCAGGGGCGTCGACGGTCGCGCCACCCTGGGCGGCGTCATCGCCGCGGCGTGCGGCAGCAACCACGCCCTGGCGGTGGCCTCCATCACACGCTGACACGGGCTCGCCCTCCCCACCGCGCCCTTCCCGCACGACAGCGTGCGCTCTCGCCGTTCCGTTGACGGCGGCGCGGACGATCCGCTAGACTGAGCGTCTTTTTCGACCGCTGCGCCTCGGATCTGAATGAACCTTTTCGCCAAGCTCGTAGAGGAGATCTCGGACCATCCGGTCCTGTTCATCTTCTTCCGCAGCATCCTGGAGAACGACTTCAAGGCCATCCGGGCCGTGATCCGCCGCCACCTGAAGGCCGGCAACGGGCTGCGCACGCTGGACCTGGGCTGCGGTCCCGGCGAGTTCGCGGGCGAGTTCGCGGGCGACGACTACGTGGGCGCGGACCTGAACTCCCGGTACATCGCGCACGCTCAGCGGACGCGGCCGGGGACGTTCGTGGTCGCCGACGCGCGCAAGGTGGACCTGCCGGACCGTCGCTTCGACCAGGTCCTGATCTTCGGCCTTCTGCACCACCTCCCCGACGACGACGTGAGGGCGGTGCTGGCCGAGGCCCGGCGCCTGCTCGTGCCCGGCGGCCGCATCCTGGCCGTGGAGGACATCCCCGCCATCTCGCGCCTCAACCTCATCGGCCACCTCATCCACAACGTGGAGAACGGCGAGCACATCCGGCCCCCCGCGGAGTACCGGAGGCTGTACACGGAGGCCGCGCGCATCGAGACCGAGGAGGTCCTGCAGAGCGGGATCTGCGACTACTACGCGGCCGTGCTGGTGACGTAGGGCGTGCCCGGCGGCGAGCCGCGTCGACCCCGCCCCGCGTGGCTCGATGCCGCCGCACTCGTACTCGTCTCGCTGCTCGCCGCCGGCGCGGCCCTCGCGGGCGCCGCGTGGTCGCGCACGGCCCTCCTCGATTTCGGTCCCAACGACGTCGGCTACGTCCAGGGCTTCCGTCCCGACTGGGAGCGCGACGGGCGCACGCGCTTCCGCTGGACCGGCACGTCGTCCACGGTCACTTTGCCCTTTCGCGCCGTCGGCGAAGGCTATCGCCTGAGCCTGCGACTGCGCCGTCATTTCATTGAGCCCGCTAGAGTTACGCTTAAAGTAGAGGGCCGCTCTGTGGCCGCCTTCGAGGTCCAGGCCGACACGAAGGTGCCGTACAGGATCGTCGACGTCCCGCTTCCCCGCCTGGAAGGCCGGCACCCCTTCGTGCTTGCGATAGACGCACCCTCCGACAACCCGCGGCCGCTCGGACTGGCACTGGACTGGATGGAGCTCACACGCGCGAGCGGCCGGGCGCGATTCCTGCCACCGGCGTCGCTGCTCGCGCGTGCGGCGGTGGCCGGCCTCATGGCCTTCCTCGCTCCCCGCCTTGCCGGCGCTCCGCTCGTGCCGTCACTCATCCACTCGTTGTTGATTTCGCTCGCTCTTTTCCTTGGATCTGCCCGCGATCCCCTGGCCGCGGAACGAATCCTCCGTGAGGGTGCGCCGGTCTACGCGGTCGTGGCGATCCTCGTGACCCTGCTCCTGCGCTGGCGTCGTTGCCGCGCCGTGCTTGGCGTGGAATCTCCGTCCGTCGCGGGGGCCCTGGCCACGCTGACACTCGTCGCCCTGGCCGGCGCGCTTGCGCTTTCCGCCTGCGGTGGCGGTAGCGGGGCCCCCAACAACCCGTACGAACCGACGCCCACGCAGCCCGGGCCGCTGACGGTCGTCCCGGGCG
>DAINRN010000179.1:0-2337 GCA_036741815.1 Acidobacteriota bacterium | reverse complement strand
CTCAGGACCTCATGTTCTTCCTCATCATTGCGGTCGCCCTGGCCGTTCGTCTCACGCTCCTCCTGCACCCGCAGTTCTACTACCCCGACGTGAGGATCCACGGCCTGTTCGCCTGGGAGCTGGCCCGACACGGGCCGGTGGCCTTCCTGCGCGACTTCACCGCCAACCAGTACCGTTACAGCCTGGGGCTGCAGATGGAGAACGGCCACTGGTACGCGTTCCCGTACCCGCCGCTCTTCTACGCCCTGTGCTGGCCGGTGGTGGCGCTTCTGGGTTACCGCCCCGAGGCGGCGGTCGCGGTGGTGGCCGCGGCCGTGAACGCGCTCGAGGTCCTTGTGGTCTTCGGCATCGCGCGGGCCCTGAAGGGGACGGCGGCCCTGGCCCTGGCATCTGCGGGCGCGGTGCCGCTGCTGCCGATCTTCATCGCCCGGCTGACGTTGGCGTATTTCCCGGCCCTGGTCGGCCACGCGGTTGATGCGGTGGTGATTCTCTACCTCGTCTCAAGGCTGGAAAGTCTGGACCGGCGAGGAGTGGTCGTGAGACTGGCGGGACTCATGGGCCTGGCCTTCCTGACGTACACGCAATCGCTGTTGAACTTCACCGTCCTGCTCGGCCTCTTCTTCGCGCTCCAGCTCGGATTCGAGAGGAAGCCTCAAGCAATGCGCCGCCTTGCCGGCCTGGCGCTGGCGAGCGCGCTTGGACTAGCGCTCGCCAGCGTGTTCTACGCCCGCTACGTCCCGATCTTCCTCGACATGCGCCACGGGGTGCCGATGCCGGAGGAGCGGATCCTGCTCGAGAAGACTGAGAAGCAGCGGCAAGCGGCGATGGATCAGGACGCGGTCGTGGCCGACGCGGGTCCCGACGATCCGTACGCGGGGCCCGGCGTCGATCCGATCCGCGGCCTGCGGAAGGCGGGCTGGCGGCTCTGGATCTTCTACGGCCTGTTCGCGCCGGTGGTGGTGGCCGGCATCGTGCTGCTCTACGCGCGGTCCGAGGCCACCGCTGCCCGATTCATCGCGGCGTGGGCCCTGACGTACCTCGTGCTGAACCTCGCCTCGGGAGGTCTGCCGGGCCCGAACCTCGTCCGCTACAACAAGGACATGGAGGTCGTGGCCCCGCTCTGCTGCATCGCGCTGGCCACCGTGGGCCTCTGGCTCTGGTCCCGCGCGCGCCCGCTGGCTGTTGTCTACGGGGCGTCCTTCGTCGGCTTCGGCGCCGTCAGAGCTTGGAAGTACCTCACGGAAAAGTTCGTCTTGGAGCGATAGGACGTTATGGACAGGCTTTGAAACGGATGAACGCGCTGGACGCGCACGATAAAGCACGCGCGGTCGCGCCCGAATAGACGGGGCGCGACGCGCGCGTGTGAGTTGTGTGAGCTAGGAGCCTTCCTTCATCAGCTCCTCGATTGCCGACTGCAGCGCGCCCACGATCTCCTCGCGCGGCACCTGGCTCTTCCGGAACTGCAGCGTCAGCGCGAAGGCCTTGTCCGGCGGCTGGTAGCGCATCACGTAGGGGCGCGGCCGCGTCTTGGCCGCCCGGCCTTTCGTCTCGCGCGCGATGCGCCGTGCGTCACGGCGGGTCATCCCCTCCTGCTGGAGACGCTCGATGAAGGACACCATCTTCTGTTGCGACGGCTGCCGAACGACCTGCAGCAGCAACGATTTCGACTGGATGTCGGCCAGCCGACAAATCTGCCTGACGTCCTCGGGCATCGTCGTGAGCGAGAGCGTCTCGGTGATCGAGGAGCGGCTCTTGCCCAGCTTCTCCGCCATGGCGTCGTGCGTGTAGCCGTAGTGATCCTTGAGCGTGAGCAGCCCGTCGGCCTCCTCGAAGGCGGTCAGGTCCTTGCGCTGCAGGTTCTCGATGAGGGCCAGCTCCATCATCTCGGCGTCGGGCGTCTCGCGCACGATGCACGGGATCTCGGCCAGCCCCGCCTCGCCCGAGGCGCGGAACCGGCGCTCCCCCGCGATGATCTGGAACCGGTTGCCGCGTGGCCGCACGAGGATCGGCTCGAGGATACCCTTTTCCCGGACCGACGCGATCAGCTCCGACAGGTCGCCCATCGCGTGGCGCGGCTGGTTGGGGTTGGGGTCGATGTCCTCGATGGGGATGAGCCGGCCCACCGGCGCGCCGCCCGGGCGGCCGAGCTGGTCCACGAAATGATTGTCGTGTCGCATTCGCATCGCGTCCGGCAGCCCGACCCTTCGCAGGTTAGACACGTTCGATGACCTCCTCGCAGAGGCGGTAGTACTCGACGGCGCCGGTGGACTGCGGCGCGAAGGTGAAGATCGTCTCCTTGTGGGCCGGGCTCTCCTCCAGGCGGATGCTCTTGCTGAT
>DAINRN010000178.1:0-7107 GCA_036741815.1 Acidobacteriota bacterium | reverse complement strand
CGGCCGCATCCCGCACCATTGCCGCATCCGCCTCCCCCACGCCGAGAACACGCTGCTCATCACCGGCCACCAGGGCGCCGGCACCCTGGGCCGCGCGCTCCTGGACGGGGCGCGCTTCGTGCGCATCCACAAGGGGGACGTCCCGGTGCTCGCGGAGGTGGCCGAGCTGCGGGGCCTCTCCGGCCACGCCGACGCGCGGGAGCTGATGCGCTGGCTGGCCGGGGTGCAGACCCCGCCCCAGCGCGTGTTCCTCACCCACGGCGAGGAGGACGCCGCCCTGGCGCTGGGGGCCAGGATCGCCAAGGAGCGGGGGTTCGCGACCCACGTCCCCGGCCACGGGGAGAGCGTGGAGCTTTCCCCCCCGGCGCCCCGGCCCGGAGCGTAACGAATCTGCGACTCAGCCGTCCAACCACGTCGAGAGGCGATCCGCAAGAGAAAATGAAGGAGCTCCCGAAGAACATGAGCGACAAGGTACGCGTGCTGACGGCCGAGGGCTGGGACCGGGAGGTCCTGCAGGCGGAGGGGCCTGTGCTGGTGGACCTGTGGGCCGAGTGGTGTCCGCCCTGCCGGAAGATGGGACCGGTGATCGACGAGCTGGCCCGGCTGTCGGACGGCCAGGTGACGGTGGGGAAGCTGAACGTGGACCAGCACCCGGAAGTGGCGGCGCGGTACGACGTGCGCTCCATCCCCACCTTCCTCGTCTTCCGGGGGGGATCCGTCGTCGACCGCCGGGTGGGGGCGATGCCCCTCGAAGAGCTCCAGGCCCTCCTGGCCGCCCACAAGGTCGAGGCGGTCGCGCGGTAGGGACGTGGACCGCGTCCGGCGGCGCGGGTTAGAGTGGCTGGGATGGCCATCGCCCCCAAGCCCGCGTCCGCCGACCTCCGGGAGGAGCTGTCGAAGGCGCTGGTGGACCATGGGGACCGCCTCTACTCCCTCGCCCTCCGCGTCACCCGCGACCCCGACCTGGCCGCGGACGCCCTGCAGGAGGCCTTCGCCACCGCCCTGGAGCGGGCGGGCGACTTCCGCGGCGAGTCCAGCCTCGGCACCTGGCTGCACCGCATCGTCTACAACAAGGCCATCGACCTCCTGCGCAGGCGGGGCAAGGAGGCGGCCCTCCCCGACGAGGACAGCCTCGGCCTCGGCGCGGAGGACGAGCGGCTCTCCCGCAGCCCTTCGTGGGCCCGGCCGCCCGACGAGATCCTCCTCGGCGCGGAGGCCATGGCCGCCCTCGAGCGCGCCCTCCTCGAGCTGACGCCCATGCAGCGCACGGTCTTCGAGATGCGCGAGGTCGAGGGGCGGACCACCGAGGACGTGGCGGAGATACTCGAGATCCCCGCGGGCACCGTGCGCGTGCACCTCCATCGGGCGCGGCTCCGGCTGCGCGCGCGGCTCTCCGACCACTTCCACAAGGCCCCGGCATGAACTGCGACGACCTCTACCGCCGGCTCACCGATCACGGCGACGGCGTGCTGGACGCCGACGACTGCGCGGCCGTGGACCGGCACCTCCTGGAGTGCTCGAGCTGCGGCGAGCTGCGGCGCGACCTCGAGGACCTCTCGCGCCTGTGCCGCGAGTCGAAGCGGCCGCGGATGCCCGACGACGTGCGCCAGCGCATCGAGGCCCTGCTGCGCCCCGCTCCCTGAGCCGCGCCTCCTAGCGGGCGTCGAGCCGGGGGAACACCTTGAGCAGGGCGGCGTAGGCCCGCGGATCGAGCCGCACCCGGGCCGCCGCGCCGGTGCCGCCCGCCACCGAGGCCGCGCGCGCCCCCTGGCCCTGCGCGGCCAGGCCGAGGAAGGGGGCCAGGTCCACCAGCGGCACGTGGCCCCCGTTGGCGTTGATCATCGCGATCCACTCGTTGGCCACCACCGCGTAGCCCAGATCGGTCAGGTGGACGCCGTCGTAGCTGAAGATCCCGCCCGTCAGGAAGTCTTCGTCGAGCCTCACCCCGCCCACCTCGCGGCCCCGCGTGGTGATCTCTTCGAGCAGCGCGTGCACGTCGAGCACGGGCACGGACGCGGCCTGGCAGATCTCGCCGATCACCTGGTTGAGGGCGTTCACGCGGTCGCGGATGGCCGCCACCTCGGCCGGGTCCAGCACCACGTCGTCCGGCAGCGGCAGGTCGGTGCCGCCCTGGGCGGCCGGGATGCCGATCCCCTCCGCGAGGTAGGCGGTGGCGGCGATCGTCACCAGCGAGCCCGTGGGCAGCGGGCCCTTGGTCCCCACCAGCGGCACCGTCTGGCCGTTGACCAGGATCGGCGCGCCCGTCAGGGGGTCGGTCACCACCGGGCGCACGGTGGTCGCGAACGGGATGGCGGTGACGTCCGGCAGGTTCGCGGCGATCATGAACGCGCCCGTCGTGCGGAGCGTGGCCACCACCTGCTCGTAGGCGCTGCGGAAGCTCGCCACCGGCGTGAGCGTCACCCCGTCCACCGCGCTGCCCCGCACCACCGCCCCCAGCACGTCGTTGTTGCCGATCCAGAGGGTCACGAAGGTGGGAGCCAGCGCCACCGCCTGCGCCACCTGGGATCCCTGGCCGCGCAGGACGACGTCGTGGAAGCCCCCGCTCTGGGTGACGAGCGCGTCCTGCACGGTGGCCGAGGGCACGGCCAGGTTGTTGTAGGGCCGCGGCAGCGACGGGTTCAGCGGGAGGCCCATCTGATCCGGGGCCTTGGGGGCGATGGTGGGGACGGGGACGAGGGTGACCAGGGCCAGCTCCGACGGTATCCCCGGCTCGCCCACCAGCGGCAGCTCGAACCCCGCCACCTGCGCCTGGCGGGCGATGAGCGCGGGGACCGAGGTCCGCTGGTGGGTCTCGACCAGTGACGCGTTCGATGCGCCGGCGGCCAGGCTGTCCCCCACGGAGGCGTAGACGCTGAGGGTGGTCTGCGCGCGCAGCGGCGCGGGCAGGGCGGCGGCCGCGAGCGCGGCCAGGACGGCTGCAACGTGTAGTCTCATGGGTCCTCCCTAGAACTCGTAGCCCAGGGACACGCCGAACGTGATCCCGTGGCTCTCGTACGAGCCGTCGTAACGCTCGCGGCTCTGCCCTTCGGTGGAGCGGCTCTCGCCCAGGACGATCCAGCTGCCGGCGTCCATCCAGAAACGGCCGGGCTTCCAGGTCCCGCCCAGCGCGAGCCCGTAACGGTCGGCGTCGGGCAGCATCGGCGAGACGGACGCCGCCGGGGCCGGGCTCTGGTCGTAGAAGAGGCCGCCGCGCACCGTCCAGATCCGCGTCAAGGGCCGCTCCACGCCCAGGCGGTACTGCCAGGAGTTCGAATAGTCCTCGACGATGGCCTGGTTCAGGTCCGTGCGCGTCTCGAAGAGGAGCACCACCTGATCGAAGGTCGACCACTGGTACCAGTTGACGTCGCCTTCCACGGTCCAGTCGCCGAAGGTGTAGGCGGCGCCGATGGACGCGATGGCCGGGAAGGTGATGGAGGTCGTGACGGGCACGGCGCCCGGCGGGATCCCCGCCGCCACCTGCGCGTCCAGCTCGGCGTTCCCCGTCGGGATCGGCGAGAAGGTGGCGTCGCCGCTGTAGTCGGCCTTCACCTTGTGGCGGTACGAGGCGCCCACGGACAGCGACGGGGTGGGCCGTCCGAGGATCCCCACGTTGAAGCCGATCCCCATGTCCGTCCCGGTGCGCACGTGGGCGGAGGCGCCGTCCTCGACCTTCTGCGTGAACGGGTTGATGACGGGCACGCGCCGGGTGAGGGACATCGACGAGAAGCGCACGTCCAGACCCAGGCCCACGGAGAGGCGGTCCTCGAGCTTGTAGGCGATCGTCGGGTTCAGCGAGGACGCCTTCAGCTCCGCCTCCTCGGAGATGAAGCGGCCGGTGAACGAGTCGGGATTCTGCCATCGGCTCTGCAGGCCGAAGGGCGTTGTCCACCCGACCCCGAGCACCATCCGCTCCGAGAACTGGTGGGTGTAGTAGGCCACGGGCGGGACCAGCATCCCCATGTCCCCTTCCTCCTTGACGGCGGCGCCCGGGAAGGGATCGGCGCCCGTGAAGCTGGAGCTGGGCGCGATGAGCGTCCCGCCCGCGTAGGCCTGGCGGCCCGTCAGGAAGGCGATGCCCGCGGCGTTGTGGAAGATGGCGGAGGGATCGGCGGCCTGCGCGGTGAAGGCGCCCGCGAAGCCCATCCCGCGGGCCCCCTGCTCGAAGATCGCGAAGCCGGCGGCGGAGGCGGCCGGCGCGAAGCCGAGGACCGCGGCCCCCAGGAGCCCCGCCCGCGCCACGCCCCGGCCGGAGCAGCAATACCTCATGGTCACCTCCAGGATTTCTTTCGGCGCCGGCGTTAGCGCTACGACGAGAACGCCACGCCACGAACGGATGCTGAACATCCGCGAGGCAGGCCAGGCAGCGATGAGGATAGCCCGCGGCACCGCCGGAGCGGGCCCGGTACGGGTCCAGGAATCCGGCGGCGCGTCAGGCGGCGGGCAGGAAGACCCGGGTCTCCAGGCCGCCGCTGGGGAGCGGGGCGAAGCGGACGAAACCGCCCAGGCCGCGGACGAGGCGGGCGGCCTGGCCGAGCGCGCCCGGGTCCGAGCCGTGGATGATGCGCTGCTGCTCCTCGCCGCTCAGGCTGCCCGCCTGCGCCAGGCCCAGCATGACGAAGTCCTTGCGCACCTCGCCGTCCCGCGTGCGCAGGAGGACGGTCTTCCGCTCGCAGCGCAGGCCGAGGTCGGAGGCCGGGTTGAGGGTGGTGACCACGCCCTCGACCATGCGGGCCAGCGCCCGCTGCACGTCCTGGGCGGAGCACGAGGGCGGCAGCGCCACTCCGGGAGAGACGCGGAAATTCACCGCGATGCCGAGCGAGTCGAAGGTCTGCCCCAACCCCCGCATCACCTCGCGCAGCAGCGCCGCGAGGTCTCCTCGCGACGGGGGCGGGGGCGGGGCCTCGTCCGGGGCTGTGTCGTCCGGCGCCGCGGCGGCAGGCGGGGCGGGCGAAGTCGGTGGCGGGGGCGGAGCGGTGGGGGAAGCAGGATGCGGAAGCGGCGTCTCCCCGGCGGAGGCGCCCGCCTTCCCGAGGCCCTGGATGATCCGCCGGAGGCGCGCGGCCTCCTGCTGGATGCTGGCGATGGCGGTCGCGCGCTTCTCGCGCGCCTCGTCGCGGTACAGCAGCAGCAGCTCGGCGTGGGACTGGATGCTGCCCAGGCCCAGGTTCATGTCCCGGACGAGGCCGGCCAGGGCCTCCGCCAGCTCCACGTTCGACCGGATCGAGCGGTGCAGCAGGTCCTCGGAGATGAGGCCGGCGTCGGCGGCCGCCAGCGCCGGACCCGGGGCCGCGGCCAGGGTCTCCGTCATCTGGGAGACGACGAGCCGCGCGGGGCCGTCCGGCGCGGGGACCGGAGGCGGGGCCACACGCTTCAGGATGGGCGCGAACGCCTCCGCCACCACCTCGGGGACGGTCGCGGGGTCCAGGCCTCTTTCCTTCAGGTTGTACTTGGAGGCGATGCTGGCCAGCATGTCCTGGATGATGGCCACGAACGTCTCCATGACCCCGCGGCCCTGCGCGGCCACCGCGAGGAACGTGCGCCGGGCCCAGGGGTTCAAGGCCCGGTCCAGCTCGGCCTCGGAGCGGACGTCCGGAAGGTCGCGCTTGTTGTACTGGAGGATGAGGGGGATCCTGTCCGGCACCAGCCGGTTCGCGAGCAGGTTCACCTTCATGTTCTCGAAGGCGGCCTGGTTCTCGGCGGCCAGGGAGCGGTTGGAGTCGGCCACGAAGACGACGGCGTCAGCCCCCGCCAGCACCACCCGCCGGGTGGCGTTGTACTGGACCTGGCCCGGCACGGTGTAGAGCTGCACCTTGAAGTCGTAGCCGGCCACGGCGCCCAGGCTGAACGGGAGCAGGTCGAAGAACAGGGTCCGGTCGTGAGCGGTATTGAGCGAGATCAGCCGGTTCGTTCCCTCCGGGTCGCTGATGCTGTGGATCTGCTCGAGGTTCGTGGTCTTGCCCGATTGCGCGGGCCCGTAGTAGACCACCTTGGCCTTGATGGTCCGTTCGCTGAAGTTGAACTGGACCATGAGGTGCCGCTCTTATTCGTAAAACGGCCGGGACTATAGCATGGGGCCGTCGGGGCACAAAGAGTGGGCCGGAGCACGCCGCGGCCCGGTTTGACCGCGCGGGCGCGCGCGGGCTAGAATGCGAGTTTCGTCCGGCCCGAGAGGGCCTCTTTGGAGGACGTCCATGGCTCAGCGGTGCGACATCTGCGGCAAGGGACCCCGGTTCGGAAACCGGGTGAGCCACGCCCACAACGTGACGGGCCGCCGGTTCAACCCCAATCTGCAGCGCATGCGCTCCGTGATGGGCGGGGTCCAGAAAAGGGTCAGGGTCTGCACCCGCTGCCTGCGCTCGGGAAAGGTCTCCAAGCCGACCCCGGCTCGGAAGACGACTCCTTCCTCCGCCGCCTGACCGACAGCAACAAGCCGTGAGCAGCGAGGCGCGGGATTTACTCCCGCGCCGAGCGATTGGGGGGGAGCGCGAAGCGCGCGGGGGGGTGCTTCCCCCATTCCCCAATCGGCCTGTCGTAGAAGCGGAGCGCCGGGTTCGCCCCGGCGCGGAGCGAATGGGGGGGAGCCCGAAGGGCGCGGGGGGGTGCTTCCCCACCCCGTACCCCCCCGATCTTCATCAAAAAGCAGCGATCACGTCGATCTCGACCTTGACGCCCCTGGGCAGGCCCGCCGCCTGGATGGTCGAGCGCGCGGGCGGGGCCGCGCCGAGGAACCGGGCGTAGACCTCGTTCATCTTGGGGAAGTCGGCGAGGTCCGCCAGGAACACGGTGGTCTTCACCACGTTGTCCGCCCCCATCTTGGCCGCCTTCAAGACCGCGAGCAGGTTCTTCATCACCTGCTCGGTCTGCGCCTCGATGTCGCCGGGCACGAGCTGGTTGGACGCCGGGTCGATCGCGATCTGGCCCGAGACGAACAAGAGGCCCCCGGCGATCACGCCCTGCGAGTAGGGCCCGATGGGCGTGGGTGCCTGGGGGGTGGAGACGTGCTTGCGGGTGGTCACAGGTTGCTCTCCTGGTTTAGATAGGGTCGGCCCCAGCCTAACGACACCCGGCGCCGACTGCAAGGGCGACGGGCATGGCGATCGTCTCGCG